>DYKL01000091.1 GCA_020722645.1 Acetofilamentum sp.
TTAACTCTGCAAATAGTTGATATACAATTTGTTAAGCGTTTTCTTGCAGACACTAGTTAGCATAAGCAATATGAGTATAAGCTAAGGCAATACCTTCGTTATTATTGATTTTTTGTGCAAGGTCCAAGGCTTCTTGAGCATATTTTATGGACAAATCAAAATCGAAATTAATGTAATTCCAACTTAATTCATTATAAATTTTTACCTTTTCAATATCATTTTTAGATTTTTGCAATTCTTTTAACAAACTATCTGTCAAATCTTTATTTTGAGCAAGCAAAGAAAACAATTATAAATAAATATTATTGATACAATTATAATTCTCACATTTGAAGAGTTTTAGAATATTAAATAAAATTTATCGAAATTTGGATAAATTTTATTTTATTTGCAAAAATAAATTAAAAAATATGTTTATACCAACAAGAATTTTTGATATATTCGAAATATTTAAAAATAATCCGGAGACTGTCGGTAAAATGGTACTTTCAGAAAAAGTTGAAAAAATCTGGGTTAAATATTCAACTGAAGAATATATTCGAGTTGCAAATGAACTGAGCAGCGGGTTTTTAAAACTTGGTATTCAAAAAGGAGATAAAATTGCCACAGTTACAAACAATCGCCCCCAGTGGAACTTTTTGGATATGGGTATTCTTCAAATTGGTGCTGTTCACGTTACTGTATATCCTACAATTACAGATGAAGAGTTTGATTATATTTTAAAACATTCCGAGTCAAAATATGTTTTTGTTGCAAATAAATCTCTTTTTGAAAGAATCAAAAAAATTTCAGCCAATATACCTGAAATTAAAAGCATTTATATAATTGACGATATTTTAGACTATCCAAACTGGAAAGAAGTTGCTGTTTTGGGACAAGAAAACTTAGAAAAAAATATTACTAAAATTAACGAAATTAAAGCCTCAATAAACGAAAATAATTTAGCAACTCTTATATACACATCAGGAACAACCGGTTTGCCCAAAGGCGTAATGCTAAGTCATAAGAATATTCTAAGCAATTCTTATACAAGTGCACAAAGAATGCATTTAAACCACAATCACAAAGTCCTTGATTTTTTGCCATTATCTCACGTATTCGGACACATGACAAATTATCTTTACCAGATAAAAGGAATGAGCATTTATTACGCCGAAAATGTTGCTAAAGTTGCCGATAATATTCACGAACTGCAAGTTGATGGTTTTATAACCGTACCAAGACTTTTAGAAGCGATATTCGAAAAAATTTCTGCAAAAGCAAAAAAATTACCTGCACTGAAACGTAAAATTTTTGAATTGTCTCTGAAAATAGGCGAACAATTTGAGCCTTACAAAAAAATGACGGCTTTTGAAAAAGCAAAATATAATTTTGTAAATAAAGCTGTTTTCTCTCAATGGCGTAAAGCTTTAAGTCCTAATGTTGAATTTCTTGGTTGTGGAGGCTCTGCTTTGTCACCAAGATTAGCAAAAATTTTCTGGGCTGCCGGTTTCAAAGTTTTCGAAGGATACGGATTAACTGAAACTTCTCCGATAATTGCAGTGAATTACGACAAACCAGGCAAAGTAAAATTAGGAACAGTAGGTCCGGTTTTGGAAGAAGTACAGGTTAAAATTGCCGAAGATGGAGAAATATTAGCCAAAGGCCCTAACGTTATGCTTGGATACTACAAAGAACCTGATTTAACCAAAGAAATGTTTACCGAAGACGGCTGGTTTAAAACAGGTGATATTGGCGAACTTGATGAAAATAACATTTTAAAAATCACAGACCGCAAAAAAGAAATTTTTAAGCTTTCAAGCGGTAAATATATAGCACCACAAGTAATTGAAAATAAACTTAAAGAATCATTTTTGATAAATCAAGCTATGGTTGTAGGTGAAAATCAGAAATTTCCGGGTGCTTTAATATCTCCTAATATGGATTTCTTTCAAGATTGGGCAAAAGAAGAAAAAATTGACTTTAAAGATCATCAAGAACTTGTTAATCTTCCAAAAGTTAAAGAAGCTATCAGCAAAGAAATTCAAAATATTAATAAAAAATTATCAGAACACGAAAAAATCAGAAAGTTTCAGATTTTATGGAATGAATTTTCTATCAAAACTGGTGAATTATCAAACACTTTAAAGTTGAAAAGAAAAGTCATATCAGAGAAATACCGTGATTTTATTGACAAAATTTACACTAAAAACGAAAAGGAACTATAGCTAATGTTTTAACTTTTTGTTAAATATCTAGCCAATTCTGCACATCTTTTTTTGATTATTACATTTTCTTCAAAATCTTTTTGTGCAGATTTTACATCTATTCCGAGTTTTCGGTACAAAGCCTCCAAAAAATCAATATCTTTGTTTATTTGATTCGGAGCTACCATTCTTCTGACTTTTATTGAGTATAGTTTATTGTCTTCTCCCAGAACATCTGTAATATATTCAAACAAATCTATAACAGGTTGTGTATCTGAGGTATTCGATGAACCTAATGTAAGCAAAAGTACAAAATCTTTTTGCCATTTTACCCAAGGCTTGTGTTCAAGACCTTCATCTGTTAGTTTGATGTTCATAAAAGAACGAAATCTGTCAATAATCAACTTTAACTGAGCCGGAAAATGATGAAAATATATTGGTGAAGCAAATACAAGTATGTCTGCTTTTAGAATTTTTGTGCTAATATCTTTCCAATCGTCTGATTCTACGGAACATCTTTTTAAGACATTACATCTCAAACAGCCTTTGCAAGGGTTTACATTTATTTTATATGGGTCGATTATTTCTATTTGATTGTAATTTTTATCAATTCCAGCAAGAAATTCATTTAAAAGTAATGTAGAATTTCCTGACAATCTGGGACTTCCGGTGAAACAAACAATTTTTTTCATACTGATTTAATTTGTAAATGATGTGTCTTTGAAATAATCACTGATAAATGATATTTTTTCGCTGCTGAAATGAAATAAAGTCATTCCGCTGTTTTCGTATTTCTGATTATTTGTTTTTTCTCCTTTATTTGTCCAAACTACTACAATTTTATCATTTTCCTGAATTATATCTTTTATTGAAAATTCCAGAAACTTGTATTTACGCATCAAAGCTTTCAAAAAAATCAATATCTTTTTTTCGGTTTCAATTTCCTTAACGCCCGGAAAATTAAAAACAGAATTTTCATTAAACTTACCTTTCAGAATATCAAAATTTTTAGTGTTCAATGCTTCAAAAACTAAAATAGCTATATCTTTTTTGCTCATTTTCAAAAATTTTTAATTTCAAATCATTTTTTTTAACAAAAATAAAAAAAATTATGTATTTTAGCGTTTTAAAAAACATTTATTTTATGAAAACAAACCGCAAAAAAATCTTATTTGTTTTATTTGTTCTGATTTTTTTAGTCAGAATATCAGTAATTTCACAAGAAATTGATAATCAAATAAATAACATCAACAAAAAAATTGAAAACTATCAAAAAGATCAGGATAGTCTGTACTTGATTCTGGAAGAGCTTAAACTTATGAAAATTACACAGGAAATCAGCACCAAAGGACTTCCGAAGCTTGAAAATGATGATACTTTAATCAGTCATCGTGCCTATTGTTTGGTTTACGAAGAAGAATTTGAACAGGCTAAATGGGTTGCTCACATCATCACTCCTGACGTAATGACAGGACGCGTTGGAAGAACCAACGATTTTAGAATTGACAGCCTTATCAAAAGCGGCTCATCAGAGGAAGAAGATTTTTTTATAAAAACTTTACAGCCAGATAGTTCATATATATACGACGGTTTCGGTTTTGACCGCGGACATTTAGCTCCTTCGGCTGATTTCAGATGGTCACCTGTGGCTTTGTCAGAATCTTACTTTTACTCAAATATGTCTCCGCAAAGACCTGAATTTAATCGTGGTGGCTGGGCTGATTTGGAAGATTTTCTCCGTGCTTATGTTTACGAAAAAAACGTTTCATTATTTGTTGTTACAGGTCCTGTTTTAACTGACTCTTTGGAAGTTATTAAACGAAGTAAAAATAAAGTTAAAATTCCTGATTTTTATTTCAAAGTTGCTTTTGACGAAAAAAACAACAAAGGAATAGCTTTTTTAATGCCTAACGAAGAGCTTACATATCCGACTGAATACTATGCCAAAACGATTGATGAAATCGAAAAATTAACCGGTATTGATTTTTTTGCAAACATTGACCAAAGTAAACAAAGTTTTTTTGAAAATCAAAAAGAAATAGAATGGTGGTTGCCCGAAAAACAAAAAGGAGATGTTCCTCCTTTGAATCCCAACGATTTACCAAAAAATTATTTCAATACAATTCAAGCAAAACATTTTATAAATAACAATGAAAAAGTAACAATTTGCGGAACCGTTGTCAGTACCTACAAATCTCAAAAAGGGAATGTTTTTTTGAACCTTGATAAACAATATCCTAATCAGGTGTTTTCGATTACAATATTTTCATCGAGTATGATGAATTTCACTTATAAACCTGAAGAATTTCTGAAAGGAAAAACAATATGTGTCAGGGGCGAAGTGTCTGAATACAACGGTATTCCTTCGATGATTATTAAAAATGAAAAACAGATAGAAATGTTAGAAGATTAATCGAGTTTATAGAGTTTGTCGATTTATATTGTTACATTGTTACATTGTTTCATTGTTTCATTGTTTCATTATTATATTGTTACTTTCACATCTTACATCATAAATCATACATCATTACATAATAAATCATACATCATTACATCATAAATCATACATCATTACATCATAAATCATACATCATTACATAATAAATTTACATCATACTTCATACTTACGAAAAAACTTGCGGATTTAAGGTACTAAATTAACAATACCGTTTCATTATTATATTGTTACTTTCACATCTTACATCATAAATCATACATCATTACATAATAAATTTACATCATACTTCATACTTACGAAAAAACTTGCGGATTTAAGGTACTAAATTAACAATACCGTTTCATTATTATATTGTTACTTTCACATCTTACATCATAAATCATACATCATTACATAATACATCATAAATCATTACATCATAAATCATACATCATTACATAATAAATTTACATCATACTTCATACTTCTACACATCATACTTCCTTTTTACATTTCAAAAACAAACAATTTTTGGTCACTGTCGCTGATTATGTAAACTTTGTTATCGGTTTCGTCCACAACAACACCTTCGGCTTTTTCGACAGGTATATCATAACTTTTTATCACATCGCCTTCAAGATTTGTTTGAGTCAGAGTCGCCGATTCATCGCTTACAATCCACAGACTTTGACTTTCAGATGAATAGCTGATGCCTGAATAATCATCTGCAAAATCAATTTTGTACTTTTCAATTATACCTTCATCAATTGACCATTTAATCAACAATCCTGGCTTTTTTTCATTCAATATGTAAAAATTATTATCATCTTCATTATACGCTATACCTTCAATACCACTATTTTCGTTCTTGCTGATTTTGGGTAGTCCAAATTCATTGATTGTTTCGCCATTTTCGTCAATTTCAACAATTTTTTTCTTTTTTTCTTCGATACAGTAAAGCATTTTCTCCTTTTTGTTTATCGCAATACCTTCCATATCTTTCCCTTTGTAGTTCAATGTTTCTATTAGTTTTCCCTTTTTATTTATCCTGTATATCTTTCCTGTTTTGTCACTAACTGTAAAAAGTTCGTTTTTCGAGAAACCATTGCACAAACCTGATGGTTCTTTTACGTCAATGTCGAATTTATCAACAAGTTTAAGTTTCATATAATTAAGAGTTTGGTTATTGATTTATTTTTAATCTTTTCTGTTTATTAAGTTATAAAGTTGAATGTTTATAAAGTATTTGCCATTGATTTTCAAAAAAAGCCCATAGCGTGCATTATTTGCATAATCTTTATTAACCTTTCAGCAGTCTTTTAATTTTGTCAAGTGTGTTTAACGCTTCAATCGGCGTAAGATTATTAATATCTAATTTTAGTAAAACATCACGAATATTTTTCAAAACAGGGTCATCAAGCTGAAAAAGTTGTAGTTGATATCCTTCGGAACTTACAATTTCTTTTGACGAAGGTTTAGAAACAGGTTTATCCTGATGCTCTTTTTCGAGCTCTTCAAGAATTTCTTCTGAACGTTTAATCACACTTTTGGGCATTCCAGCCATTTTTGCTACGTGAATACCAAAACTATGTTCACTGCCACCACGAATAAGTTTACGCATAAATACAACTTTTTTATTCTCCTCACGAACGCTGACGTTATAATTTTTTATACGTTTAAACTCTTTTTCCATTTCATTAAGCTCGTGATAATGGGTTGCGAACAATGTTTTGGGGAATTTTCCGGCAAGTTGATGAATATATTCCACAATAGCCCAAGCAATTGAAATACCGTCGTAAGTGCTTGTCCCTCTGCCAAGTTCATCAAATAAAACCAAAGAACGATTACTGATATTATTCAGGATATTTGAAGCTTCGTTCATTTCAACCATAAAAGTGCTTTCGCCCAGTGAAATATTATCAGAAGCCCCTACCCTTGTGAATATTTTATCAACAAAGCCTATTTCTGTTTTTTTTGCAGGCACATAGCACCCCATTTGAGCCAAAAGTACAATTAAAGCCGTCTGACGCAAAAGAGCAGATTTACCCGACATATTAGGACCTGTAATAACTATTATTTGTTGTTCATTGTTATCAAGGTAAATATCGTTCGGAATGTATTCTTCGCCCAAAGGTAATTGCCTTTCAATAACCGGATGTCTTCCGTCTTTGATGTCTATTATCATTGAATCATTTACCTGTGGTTTTGAATAATTATTTTCGATTGCAAGCTCAGCATAACATAAGATACAATCAAGTTCAGCTATATATTTGGAGTTTGTTTTCAGTTGTTCGAGATATTTTTGCAACTCTTTGACAACTTCAGAATAAATTTTAGATTCAATTTCAAGAATTTTGTCATTTGCAGTCAATATTTTTTCTTCATATTCTTTCAATTCAGGAGTTATGTATCTTTCGGCGTTCACAAGAGTTTGTTTGCGTATCCAGTCTTCTGGTACACGATTTTTGTGTACATTAGTAACTTCTATATAATAACCGAAAACTTTGTTGAATGAAATTTTTAAAGAAGGAATTTTAGTAGTCAGGGATAATTTTTCTCTTAAGTTTGATAAAAATTCCTGCCCTGTGTTAGCAATTCCTCTTAATTCGTCAAGTTCAGCAGAAATGCCCGGTTTTATAGTATTTTCTTTGCCTACCTGTGCAGGTGGTTCGTCATTTATATATTTATTGATATATTCTGCTAATTCAGGGAGTAATTGTAAATTTTTGGTAGTTTCCTGAATTTCTTCAGTTAAATTTGTTGCCGATAATTGTTCGTAAATACTTTTGATTGCAATTAAAGAACTTTTAATGTGTACAACTTCTCTTGGGTTTATTCTTGATGTTGAAATTTTTGATAATAGTCGTTCAATATCGTGAATTTTTTTAATTTCTGCTGTTAGCCCGGACTTTAAAAATGTATTTTCAATAAAAAATTCGGTGGAATTTAGTCTTTTGTTAATATTTTTCAAATCAGTAAGAGGAAAAGCAAGCCAGCGTCTCAATTTTCTTGCTCCCATTGGATTTTTAGTCTTGTCAATAACCTGAATCAAAGATTTTCCGCCTTCGTAAAGGGGCTGAAACAATTCTAAATTCCGTATAGTAAATTTATCTAAAACAACATATTTATCGAAGGGAATTTTTGAAATCGTAGAAATGTGTTTTAAATCGGAATGTTGAGTAAGGTCAAGGTAATTTATGAGAGCACCGGCAGCCATTACAGAGCTACGCATAGCCTCAATGCCAAATCCTTTGAGTGAAGTAGTTTCAAATTGTTTCAAAAGGCGTTCATAAGCTGCTTCATAAGTAAACATCCATTCATCAATAGGATAAATATAGTAATCTTTGTCAAAATTATCTTCAAACAACTGTTTTTTGGAACGTTCGTATAAAAGTTCTTTTGGTCTGAAACCGGAAATTAATTTTGCAATATAATCGTAACTTCCTTCTGCAGTGTAAAAATCACCGGTAGAAACATCTGCAAAAGCAATTCCTGCAATTTGTTGCCCCAAACTTAAACATGCTAAAAAATTATTTTCTTTATTTTCTAAAATATTATCGTTTAATGTTATTCCCGGGGTAATAAGCTCAGTAACACCTCTTTTAACAATATTTTTAGTCATCTTTGGGTCTTCAAGCTGCTCGCAAATAGCAACTCTTTGTCCTGCTCTGATTAGTTTCGGCAAATAAGTATCAATTGCGTGATATGGAAAACCAGCTAAATCGACATAAGAAGCCGAGCCATTAGCTCTTTTTGTTAAAGTAATTCCCAAAATTTCAGATGTTTTGACAGCATCTTCTTCAAAAGTTTCGTAAAAATCGCCTACTCTGAATAATAAAATTGCATCAGGGTGCTTGGCTTTTACACTGTAATATTGCCTCATCAAAGGTGTTTTGACTACATTATTCGACATAAATAAAAAATCTTAAAATAATTATTATACATTTTTATAACATCAGAAATAATTCTTTAAAAATAAAACTGAATTAGAAAAAACAAAAATAAAAAAATTGTAGAAATGAATTAAATAAATTAATTTTGCAATCGTGTTAGACTTTTTATTTGATTAACATTAAAAAATCAAATATAACCTTAAATCCGTAAGTCTATACTTATATATCTGAAATTCAGTCAGGTGAGATACTTACAGTACAGGCACCTGACTGGTGCAAACTACATGTTGCAGGTGTTTTCACCTGCAACCACTTACGAAAAAACTTGCGGATTTAAGGTATAATAAAACTAAAATAATTTTTGAAAAATACAAATTTTCGAAAATAGAGGTAGAATTCAAGCACAAGGGAACAATTTAGAGGAGTCTGAATCATTTGCACAAAAAGAACCCCCAACGAAAAATGAAGCAAAAGAATTGATATTAAAACTTAAAAATAAAATACCGAAAAATGAAGCAAAAGTCAGAGAATATGTCTTTAAAAAAGCTGTAAACTTTATTGAAAATGGACCTTATCAAGTTGTGGATAAAATTATCATAAAATCATTTTTAGTTCCGGATACTGAACACGAAAGAGTAGATATTGAAATTCAAAAAGGAATAGCATTTACTAATGATTAAACTTAATTTATATGAACTATATATTTAAAAATTTTTTTGAAAGGCAAGCAAGAGTACTCAAAAAATGTATTTTTTTGGCATAATATTATCACTAATCTGCTATTACCTGAAAAAATAGAATTTGAAGATTATATTGCCACTGATGATGGATTTGGCAACAAATTTTATGACGGAAACCCGATTTATAACTTCAAAATTGACAGATTAAATAAAGGAATTAGAATTATACAGCAAGAACCCGAACAAAGCTCAATTCATTTATCTGCAAGAATTTCAGAAATTGAATTAACTGACGGAAAAAAATTAGATGAACTTGTTATAAATTTAGAACTAACCATAGAATCATTTTTTATTGTAATTGATTTAATAAACGCATGGATATTAAATGATTTTACAAAATTCAGAATGAAACGGTACATCGAAACGGTAAAGCATTTAAAAACACAAGTGTCTGATTTGCAGGAGACTGAAATAATTTAAAAATCAAACAAAAATTTACTTAAAATACTAACAACACATTTAAACTTTTTAAATGAAAAGTTAAATTATTAAAATGATGAACACCGAAAATAAATATAAACCAAAACCTGATTGGCTGAAGATAAAACTTCCACATACGGAAAATTATACACAGGTAAATCATTTGATTTCAAAATATAATCTTCATACAATCTGCACAAGCGGAAAATGCCCTAATATGGGTGAATGCTGGGATGCCGCTACTGCCACTTTTATGATTCTGGGAGATATTTGCACAAGAGCCTGCAAATTTTGTAACGTTAAAACCGGAAAACCTAATCCGGTAGATTGGAACGAGCCGATGAATGTTGCAAAAGCAGTTCAGGCTTTAAGCCTTAAACATTGTGTATTGACTTCTGTTGACAGAGACGATTTGCCTGATAAAGGATCTAAAATGTGGATTGCAACTGTAAAAGCTGTTAAACAACTTAATCCGGATACTACAATAGAAACTTTAATCCCTGATTTTGACGGCATTAAAGAACTTATAGAAGACACTGCAAATGCAGGTCAGGAAGTTGTTTCACATAATTTGGAAACCGTCAGACGATTAACGCCTGAAATCAGAAGCAGAGCTAAATACGACAGAAGTCTGAACACTTTAAATATAATCGCACAGCAGGGAAAAATAACAAAATCCGGAATTATGGTCGGATTGGGCGAGACCCAACAAGAAGTTTTAGAAACTATGGACGATTTGAGAACTGTTGGTTGTACTGTTTTTACAATTGGTCAGTATTTACAACCAAGCAAAGAAAATATCCCTGTTTTTGAATATGTTAGACCTGAAATTTTTGAATTTTACAAAAAAGAAGCGTTTTCAAGAGGATTTAAACACGTTGAAAGTTCTCCTCTCGTTAGATCTTCTTATCATGCAGAAAAACACGTTAGATGAATTTCGAATGTTGAATGATGAATATTGAATGATGAATGTTGAATGATGAATGTCGAATGATGAATTTTGAATGATGAATTTTGAATGATGAATGTTGAATGATGAATGTTGAATGATGAATGTTGAATGATGAAT
>DYKL01000572.1 GCA_020722645.1 Acetofilamentum sp.
TCTCCCTCTCTGGCGGGGCGATTGAGGGCTGGTTCTTTAGAACGCTTTGTTGGGCGCTTATCTTGCACATTATTATTACCTTGGATTTGAAACTGTTGGCTGTTGGAAATTTCTAGATGAATGTGGCGAATAACTGGGAAAATTTATGGAATATTGATGACAAAAACGTCAAAACTATAATGATTGGAGTAGCACCTAAATATCTTTCCATTGCCCAACCATACGAAGGAACTCCCAAAAACAGAAGGAGATAATTTATGCTGTCTTTAGAATTATTATTCATAAAGATAAACGAAGTAAATATTTCAACTTTATATTTCACGTTGGTTATAAATTCAGGCAATAGTGCTGCAATAATTTCAGCGGGAATTAATAATATGATTGAAAATGAGGATGTAACCCAAAGGAATACCCATCGCCCATAATCCCACCCTAAAACAGCAAGGGGAATTATGCCTAATAATTGAAAAAATAATATGTTTGAAATGTTAGTTTTATATATTTTTTGTAACTGCGATTCGATTTTTGGTTTGTTATTGAATGGGCGAAAATAATCTACATTCGATAACAAATAATATATTGATGAAATAATAATAAGCCAAATTAGAGGCGCATATATGCCATCATCAAAATTCTTGAATGTTTTTATGGTGAGAGAAAGTCCTTTTTGGAGCGACCATGACACTGCATCAACTGCACCTGGAATAGTAGTCTCGCTTTTATTTTGGAAAGGAAAAGGAACGAGATTCCACGAGTCCCAAATTAGTTCAGAAATGATTACAGAGCCTTTAAAGTAAAGACATGCAAAAAAAGTTGTAATCGAGGGAAAGAGTTTGAATAATGACATAAAGACAGATTTAAATCTTGAGAGTTTTTCTTTGTGTTGACTAAAAAGTATTAAAAATAATATTGGAAATCCGATGAAGCCAAGTTCTTCGTGTGTCAATACCCCAACCGAAAAAATAATATTGATAAGAAACAATCTCAACAAACTAATTCTTGAATCTCGAAAATATTGTGGATTCTCTGTTGCCAAAAAGATAATAAAAATAAAAAAAAGCATTATAGACACATCTTTTCGAACAACAAAATTATTAATAATTGGAGCGCCAAGAAAAAAGGGATATAGCAAAACAGATAAACGGAAGCCAATTTTAAGAAAATTCCGTATAAAAAAAACTACTAGAATTATGTATGTTAATATGCTAATAATTAATATTACAAAATAAGGCTGTAAACCAACGCTATTATATAAGCCTAAAATGATTTGACCAGTTATACCTCTTCTTACAAAACCACCTTGATAATTTATTAACCACTCTGTTATGTTCCAACTCTCTTTTGAAAAACCATTTGTTACTTGCAGAATAAAACGACAAAGTAATGCTATAAAAAAGAGACAATTAAAGATAACCATAAAATTTATTTGTTTTAGTCCCAAGTTATTTTTAACAAGGCTTTCTATCAAACTTTTTGTTTTCTGCATGTGTTCTCCTGAAAATTTAGACTTCGAACACGCTAAATTATGGTTCTTGCCATAGAAAGTGTTAGCGCCCAACGGTTTGCGTTACCTGCGTGTGGGCGGGCGTGGACAATGCTTGGGAG
>DYKL01000573.1 GCA_020722645.1 Acetofilamentum sp.
GAATGAAAATAATTATAAACCAACAACTTACAAAATTATTTACACATGAAAAAAGTTTTTTGGATAATATTAGTTTTAGTACTAATAATGCTTATTTTAGGATTCCTTTACAGTCAGGGAGTCATAAAAGTAAAATGGCAATGGCTTGCTGTTATTCTTGCAGCATTTGCGGGACCTTTTAATTTCCTTTCTAATTTTTTTTCCGGCAGAAATGTAAAAACAGATAAATTGCTCAAAAGTCAAAAATTAGATATGGAGCGATTAAGAAAGCGAAGGGAAATGTATGAGGTTTATCAAAAACAAAAAAATGAAAGAATAGACGAACTTGAAGCAGAGGTGGTAAAATTGAAGAACGAAGTTACAGACTTAGAGTTTGAACTCAAACAAAAGAAAAAAGAGGTAAATAATATGACAGATATAAATGAGCTACAAGATGCTTTTATGGAGGCTTACAATGATAAAAGTTAAAGTTTTTATTATTTTTTCAATTATTTTGATGTCTGTTAGCATAGGTTTTTCACAGGGAAGCGTAAAAAAACCACTTGCATTATTGCCGGGAAACAGCATAATAAATAACTCAACAGACACAATGTGGGTATTAAGTTCTACTTCGGATTTTAAAAAAGTAATAAATGCCAAATACGAAGCAGAAACTTACTTCAAAATAAATGAAATTAACAAAAAAATAATTGATTCTCTCGAATTAATATCAATAACACAAAAAGAACTGATTGAAAGATGCAATATTGAATATGATTCTTGCTTTAATGTTGCTGAAAAATGCGATGAAAGGCTTAATTTGATGGGAGAATTAAACACAAAACAAACAATGTACACCAAAATAGCCATTTTATCAGGAGTTACTACAACAATTGCAGCTTTTGTAGTTGGTTTTATTCTGGGAATGAAATAAATTTTAAACAATTTTAAACAATTTTATATATGGAAAACAAATACATGGATGCTGTTCAGTACTTTACAGAACATTATAATGAATTTCTGTGGCAAGTACTAATACCAATATTTTTTTGGCTTGCTCTTCTATTAGGTTTTTTTGTATTTCTTTTTGTAAAATTTACATTTGGAAACTGGACAACCGAAAATCCTAATCCCTACCAAGATGAAACATGGGGTATGCCCAGAGGTACTTTTCGTGGAGCTTTAACCCTTACATTAGTTTTTATGACTGCAATACTTGAACTGGTAAATGTAAGAATAATAGGCTTTGAAAATGAAATCAGAGAATTTATGATTGCTTTTCAGATGATGATAGGTTTTTACTTCGGTTCTAAAGTTATGCACCATATTACATCTTCGGATAAGAAGAAAACTCAGGTTTTGGCAGAATCAGGTTTGGTTGAAACACCAAATGTCAATGTCGAACCTACAGACTTCCAGAATAACGAACAGGCTATGGGATAAAAAATCCTTTATATATAAAAACCGGCAAAAGCCGGTTTTTTTTATCAGCAATAATTATCTGACTCTATAAACGTTTTTATTTTTTAAAAGACATCATTTCTTTTCTAATTTTGTATAAAATCCGATTTTAACGGAAGTTCATGAAATTTTTGATAATAAAACACACGTAACCATCTGGCT
>DYKL01000092.1 GCA_020722645.1 Acetofilamentum sp.
TCATCAAGCAACAAAGACAGAAAGAAAAACTAAGTCAAGCTGCCTAAAAAACAAAAAAGTACTATCTTTTAGAGTATTATTGGTAAAGCTATGTGCAAAATTGAATAAAATGTAAATCAAACATTACATTTTTGAAAAAAATTTGTTTTAGAAAAAAAAATATAATTTTTGACAAAAAAAATGACAAGCATAAATGTCAATTAAGATTTACAAAATTCATATTTTTTTAAAAAAATATGGAGTTTTCTTTCTGACACTAAATAGTTAAATTTTAATCATTTTAACTGCAATATCTAAAAGCAATTTTGCCTCTTCTTTTGAGCAATCATACAGTTCATGGCTAATTTTGTTGCGTTGTTCGCGAAATGCTTCAAGATGCAAATAATCGGTTTTATTCACAATATTTCTATTTCTTGCCCATTTAAGTAATTCCTGACTTGAACTTACGACATTTTGGTTAGAGTTTTTAAGATATTCTGTCCTTAAATAATTTTCAATCACTGAAAATGATGCTAAAAATGCCTTGTCAAACATTCTTTTTTCATAAAGGTAATGCGTTTCAAATAAATTTTTTAGTGTTTTGCTGTTATATTTTTCTATGTCTATTTGACTAAGGTCGTTGTATTTTTCTTGATTTAATATTTCAATCATTTCACCGGCATCGACATTAGAACCGATTTTTTTCAAAAAAGCTGATAATTGTGCTTTATCTGCAATTTTTTTGAATTTATTATATAATCCGCTTTCCATTTTATTTTTTTAAAGCAAAAATAATTAAATCAACGTAATTTGAAGTTTTTTTTGTTTATTTGTCTTTAAAATCATAAAGTGTGGAGATGAATAAAGGGAAAATTTGTGTTTTTTTTCTTGTTTTGTTTTTTTTATTAGTGTTTAATGATGATTTGAACGCACAAAATAAGGTTTATCAAGGCTTAATCGGAGGTATGTTTTTGCATCAGGGATATTTCGAATACAAACCGGATTTTCTTGTAAATCAACAAATTACAGGTCGTTTTTCCGGCATTGGAGGTAAAATTGCATTTAATTTTACACCTTTTTTCAGAGTAGGTTCCGAAGGTTACAGCTCAAAATGTGTATATTCTGAAAATAAAAGTTTTTTTGAAATTGGCTGGGGTGGGATTTTGTTAGAAACCGGTTATCTTTTCAATAAAATCAGACCTTTTGCATGTACGACAATCGGCGGTGGTGGAATTACTCAATTGCATATTGGCAATATGTCCCAAAACAAAATAGTTGCAGATTATTATACATATTCATTGTTTGTATATTCTCTTTTTACAGGTATGGAATTTCATTTAACAAAAAAATTTTTTTTACCTTAAAAACTGATATGTTAAGCACTATTAACAAAAAAGCATTCGGACAGAATAATTTAGGATACAGAATTTACTTTGGAATGCTTTTTAAAAATTAGAAACATCAACTGTCAGCTAAATCTAACCGACAGTTGCTGATATATTAGTCTAAAATACCATCAATTTGTCGCTCTACATTTTCACTGAATTCTTTGTATGATACAGGTATTCTGCGATTTAGGTAAAACAATAATATTCCGGTAATTATATATTTTACTTTATTTTCAAAAAAATCCGAATTGACAGCTTTTTTTTGTGAGTAAAAATCTATATCTTTTTTGCATATATCTGATAAAGAATTATTTATTGTCTCTATAATATCTTTTTTATTACCAAAATCATTAACTCTGCTAACAAAAAACAAGTCGAAAATATCAGGATATTCTACAAAAAAGGAAATGTATGCCTTCAGTTTTTCTTTAAGTCTTTTTACAGATGGATTTTTTGTTTTAACTTTTTGTTCGACAAATTGTTTGCATTCCTTTTGAAAATCAAGAATACATAAAAAAACAAGTTCATTTACATCTCTGAAATAATTATACAGAGTTGCGAAAGAGTAACCTGCTTTTTCTGCAATATTTCTTACGCTGATGCTTTTAATTCCTTCGCCTTTCAATAATTCTTTTGTAGCCTGAATAAAAAATGTTTTCATTCTTTCTTCGTGAATTTTGTTTTTCATTTTATTATATTTTAGAAAATTTAACGTTGCAAATATAAAAAAACAAATTTATAAAAAATTAACATTATTAATATTTTTTTAAAAGAAAGAGTTACTCTTTGGTAACTCTTTCTTTTATAGTCATTTCTAAGGAAATAAATAATTAATTATTTACAGTTACATCTGATAATTCAGAAATTATTCAAAAGAAAAAATTGACTTTTTAATAATATTGCAAGCTTCTGCAATTTGATTTTCGTTTATAACCAAAGGAGGAGCAAAACGAATAATATGGTTATGAGTAGGTTTTGCCAAAAGACCGTTTTCAGCCATTTTAAGACAAACGTCCCAAGCAGTTTTTCCGTTTTTTGGTCTAATTATAATTGCATTTAATAAACCTTTCCCCCTAACAAGCTCAATCATATCAGATTTAATGTCATTCATTTTTTGACGGAAAATTTTGCCTAATTTTTCTGCATTTTCGGCAAGTTTTTCTTCTTTAACAACTTCAAGAGAAGCAATAGCAACTTTTGCGGCAATCGGATTACCACCAAAAGTAGAGCCGTGTTCACCGGGTTTGATAGTAAGCATAATTTCGTCATCTGCAAGTACGGCAGAGATAGGCATTGTTCCGCCTGAAAGAGCTTTTCCAAGAATTAAAATATCGGGTCTTACACCTTCGTAATCGCAAGCAAGTAGTCTTCCGGTTCTTGCTATACCTGATTGAACTTCATCTGCAATGAACAGAACATTTTTAGCTTTGCAAAGTTCATATGATTTTTTCAAATAACCTTCGTCAGGAACAAAAACACCAGCTTCGCCTTGAATTGGTTCCACCAAAAATCCGGCTACATTTGGGTCTTGTAATGCTTTTTCAAGTGCATTTAAGTCATTATATGGAATTACTTCAAATCCTGGAGTATAAGGACCGTAATCTTTTCTTGCATCAGGGTCTGTGGACATAGAAATAATTGTAATTGTACGACCATGAAAGTTGTTTTCGCAAACAATAATTTTTGCTTTATTATCTTCTATGCCTTTAACTTTGTAAGCCCATTTACGGCATAGTTTCAATGCTGTTTCATCTGCTTCGGCGCCGGAGTTCATTGGTAATACTTTGTCGTAGCCGAAATACTTTGTTATATATTCTTCATATTCGCCTAAATTTGAGTTATAAAAAGCTCTTGAAGTCAAAGTTAATTTTTTTGCTTGTTCAATCATTGCTCCAACAATTTTTGGGTGGCAATGTCCTTGATTTACAGCAGAATATGCTGACAAGAAATCAAAATATTTTTTTCCTTCAACGTCCCACACATAAACACCTTCGCCACGTTCTAAAACTACCGGTAGCGGATGATAATTATGTGCACCGTACTTATCTTCTCTTGCAATGTAATCTTGACTATTCATATTGATGTTGTTTTAAAGGTTAAAAATTCGCGGCAATGTTAAATATTTTTATTAGAATTTAAAATGATTTTAAACATATTTCGAAAATTTACTTTTATTCAAAATATTGTAAACTATAATATTTTTTTGTTTCAGAATTTTGACATAAAATATTCAATAATTTGCTTATTTAAAGAAAAATAAAAACAAAATTTTCAGGCAGATAAATAATTTTTTTCAAAATAAAATATTTATTTTTGCCCAAAACTTAAAAAAATAACTATGGCAAAAAGAAAAATCGTTTCGTTACCCGGTGACGGAATTGGAAATATTGTAATGCAGCAAACTATCAGAGTTCTTAATGCAGCAGGTTTTGATGCAGAATATATTCACGGAGATATTGGGTGGGAATTATGGAGAAAAGAAGGAAATCCGCTTCCACAAAGAACATTAGACCTTATATCTGAACATAAAATAGCATTATTTGGATCTATTACTTCTAAACCCAAAGAAGAAGCGGCAAATGAACTAATACCGGAATTACAAAATAAAGGATTAGTATATTCCAGCCCGATTGTTGGCTTACGTCAATATTTTAATCTTGATATTTGTATGCGACCTTGCAGAACGTATGTTGGAAATCCGTTAAATTTTATTCGTAGGGGTGCAAAAGGAGAAATAGAAGAACCTAAAGTTGATGTTGTAATTTTCCGTCAAAATACAGAAGGTTTGTATAGCGGTGTTGAATGGTCAAATCCACCGGAACAAGTTTACGAAGCATTTTTGACTCACTCGAAATTTAAAAAGAATTTTGGTGCTTATCCCAAAGAAGAAATATCAATTTCTTCAAGAATATTTTCAAAAAAAGCAACTGAAAGAATTTTAAGAGCTGCATTTGAACACGCAAAAAAATACGGATACAAATCAGTTACTGTCTGCGAAAAGCCAAATGTAATACGCGAAACATCAGGAATGATGTATCAAATGGCAAAATTGATGCAAAAGACTGATTATCAACAAATTGAATTGAAAAATACTAATATTGATGCACAAATGATGTGGCTGACAAAAAATCCGGAAGATTACGGAGTAATTGTTGCAGGTAATATGTTCGGAGATATAGCATCTGATGGTTTTGCCGGTTTAATCGGCGGCTTGGGCTTTGCTTCAAGTGCTCAATATAACCCTGATAGCGGAATAGCAGTATTTGAACCTACACACGGCTCTGCTCCTAAATATGCAGATTATGAAATACCGATTGTTAATCCTATTGCTATGATTGAAAGTGCAATAATGATGCTTGATTACATTGATGAAAGTCAAATTGCAGAAAAAATCCGCAAAGCTGTTGCAAATGTAATAAAAGAAGGTAAAGTTAAAACTTACGATATGATGAAAATGTCAGGAAAACCTGATGTTATAAGAAATGGAGCTGCTTCAACCATACAAATGGCTGATGCTATAATCGCTAAATTGTAATTTTTATACATTTGTTTAATGTGTGAGGCAATTGGCTAATAAGTTAATTGCCTCTTTTTATCCGTGGAATTTTTCGTATAATTCTCTTATTATACCGTCTGCCAGACCAATTTTTGGAACATAAATTTTTGATTTGTTCAGCATTTCAAGCAATTTGATGTAAATATCGGCAGCAGGAACAATTACGTCAGCGCGGTCGCTTCTGAAATTATACTTTTTCATTCTTTCTAAAATTGACATTGGTTCCAGTTCTTTATGCAGTTTTTTTAAATCTTTCAACTGCACATACTTTGTACCGATAATTGAACTAATTTTATTTATATTACCTCCGGTTCCGATTATTTTCAAGTCGGGATATTCTTTTTTTATTATTTCTAATTTTTTACTGAGATTTTCAATTTCAAAATTGTCCATTGTATTGTTTAAGATTCTAACGGTTCCAATTTTGTATGAATTATTCCACAATAATTTTTCACCTTCAAAAAGAGTAATTTGCAAGCTGCCACCACCTAAATCAGCCGATAAAAATGTTTTTCCTTCGGGTAAATTGTACAAATTAGTTTTGTATAGCAGCATAGATTCTTCTATTCCGTCTATTATGTCTATTTTGATTCCGGTTTCTTTTTCGATTTCTTTTATTATTAAAGAAGCATTATCTGCACTTCTTGTTGCTGAAGTTGCACAAGCTCTGTAATGTTCAATGTGATAAAAATCTATAAGTTTTTTATAAATGCTCATAACTTGCAGGAATTCTTTTTTTTTGTTTTCGCTAATCATATTATTAACAAAAACATCGCCTCCTAATCTTAGTGGAAGGCGAATATAAACAAGTTTATTCATCAAAGCATCATTATAATCGTTGCCCGGAATAATGTTATAAATAATCAATCTTGTAGCATTAGAACCTATATCAATACCAGCGTATTTATATTCCTGCATTTTTAAAAATTTTAAAAACTTGAAAAAACTCTGTTTCCTGTTTTAGAATCAAAAATTTGAAAAAAATGACCATAAGCCTCAATACCTTCCATTATTATTTTGTCTTTGTATGCACTTAAATTCACAGTGTTGTAATATTCCGAATGCCCTACCAACAGTTGATTTACCTCTGCCTGCCATAACAATTCGCCGGAATTTATATCAAAAGCATACAAACTTGAACCGGTTGAAATATTATGATAAAAACTTATGTACAAAACATCATCTATAAGAACTGTTTCTGCTCTGTTGCTCCATAATTCCAAATCATTGTTTTTCCATTTATGATTCAGGATAGTTGTTTCAAAGCCTTTATTATTTTCAAATATTTCTATAAAACCGGAGATATTATCTTCATTGTCTGTTCTTATAACCCCACTGAATGTTTTGTTAAATTCAGTTATTTCTCCCGATAACAGATTTACAAGTACAGTTTTGGGAATATTTTGGTCATAAGAAGTAAAAACCATAAATTCATTAGTGCAAGTGAAATAATACAAATAAGGATAATGGTGATAAGTATTGCCTTTTTTAACAATAGAAGTATGTTCGAAATTTATTTTTAATATAATATTTCCTTGTTCGTCAATTTTGAAAATTCTGTAACCGTTTTCACCTTCCAATTTTTGAACTTCAATAACTCCGGTTTTTGTAGCAACAAGAAAATGTTTGCCGACAACATTGTCATATCCGATGTTTTCTGTATTAGTCGTGATATTTATCATTTCTTTTGTCGAAGAATCTTTTATTTCGATATGATTTTCAACAAGAGTGAAAACTTTGTTTTTATAAGTAACACTTTGATAAAAATTATCTTGCCATTCAGAAGGGGCATAAAATTTGAAACTATATTGACTTTCTGTTTTAAAATTTTTAGCCAAAAGCACATCTGTCTCAATAAAAGTCAAACTATCCAAATCAAAATATATATTGTCAAACGGGTAGTATTTTATGAACGAATTTTCAGTTTCCATGTTTGTTTGAGTTTTACACTGCTGTTGTATTGATATTCCAAGCAAAAAAATAATTGCAGTAAGTTTTAATTTCATAGTTATTTTTACAAACAAAAATAAGTATATTTAAAAGAGCATCAAAAAAAAATTAAAATTCAATTTTAAATATTTCACCATCATTAGCAAGGAAAGTGTTTTGAAAAATTTCTTTGGCTTCATTTAAAAGAATTGTAGGATTATTGTAACGAGTGGAAAAATGTCCGATAACAAGTTTTTTTGCATTTGATTTTTTTGCCATAATTGCGGCATCTTCGGCTGTAGAATGGAAAGTTTTTTCGGCGTTTGATACGTCAGATTTGCTGAATGTGGCTTCGTGGTATAGTAAATTTACGTTTTTAATAGTTTCAATAATATCTTCATTAAAAGCAGTATCAGAGCAGAATGCAAAACTGCGTTGAGGCGGAGCCGGATTTGTCAGGTCAGTATTTAAGAATTTTTTTCCGCTTATTTCAATTTCTTTTCCTGCTTTCAAATCAAGAATTTGTTGAATTGAAAGATTATATTCGGAAATTTTTTCTTTTATAACATTAACCTGCCTTTTTTTTTCTTTAAACAAAAAACCTCTTGTTTTAATTCTGTGTTTTAAAGGGAAAGCAGTAACAGTAAGAGTTTTATTTTCGAAAATTATTTGAGTATCATCAGGTAAATGGAAAAAATTCAGTTTATACGATAATTCTTCGTATTTTATAGGTGAATTTTCTGACATAAGAATATTTTCAAGTTCTTTATCAGCAAAAATATTAACAGGTTCGGTTCTTCCAAGAAGGTTATAAGTTGATAATAAACCGAATAAACCGAAATAATGATCTCCGTGCAGGTGAGAAATAAAAATATGTTTGATTTTTCCGAATTTGGCATTAAAACGCCGCATTTGTATCTGTGTACCTTCGCCACAATCAATTAAATACGGCTGTTCGTTAGCAGTAAGAATTTGAGCAGTCGGAAAACGATTTATTGTTGGTAATGCGGAACTACTGCCCAAAATTTGTATTTCGAAATTCATTATTACTATTCGTTGCTGTCTGTATTTTTTTGTATCAATTTTTCAGCTTCTGTAATATTGTCAGTAATGTTTAATACGGTATCAAGCTGAGATATCGAAATTAATCTCATAACAGCTGTTTGCAACTGACTAAGAGCAAAAACTCCTTTCGCGTTTTTTGATAATCTGTTGGCAACCAATATTGTACTTAAACCAGATGAATCGCAATATTTGACTTTTTCCATATCAATTACTATGTTCTTTTCTCCGTTTCCGGCAATCAGAACTAATTCAGACTTAAGTACAGGTGCAATTATTGCGTCTAATTTTTCGTTTTCAATAGTAATTAATGTGTATGTTTCTTTTTTTTCGATTTTAAACCTATTTTCCGGCATTTCGTTTTATTTTTGTAGTTAAAAAAATTAAAAGAACCACCTGAGTTCTTCAGGTGGTTAGGCAAATATCGTGCAAATTTTAAAATTATTCGTCATTTTTATTTAATAATCTTTCTTTTAGTTCGTCAAGATTAGCAATATCGCTTAATGTAGTCTTTTCAACATTTGCTTGAATTTTCTTAGTTTGAGCTTCTGTGTTTGCTTTTTCTTTTTCTACTTCTGCTTTTTTCTTGTCTTCCCATACTTTTGTGTGTGAAACTACAATACGTTTTGCTGCTTTTGAAAATTCAATTACTTTGAATTCCAATTTTTCATCAACTCTTGCGTTTTCTCCGTCTTCTTTTTTGATATGACGTTTTGACGCAAAACCTTCTACACCATAAGGTAATAAAACATTTGCACCTTTGTCGAATACTTTAATTACTGTACCGTCGTGAATTGAATCTTTGTAAAATACAGTTTCGAATACATCCCATGGATTTTCTTCCATTTGTTTGTGTCCTAAACTTAATCTTCTGTTTTCTTTATCAATTTCAAGAACTATTACTTCAATCTGGTCGCCAACTTTTGTAAATTCAGATGGGTGATTGATTTTTTTAGTCCATGATAAATCAGAAATATGAATTAAGCCGTCAACTCCTTCTTCAATTTCAACAAATATACCGAAGTTAGAGAAACTGCGGACTCTTGCTGAGTGTTTGGAATTAACCGGATATTTTTCTTCGATGTTTTGCCATGGGTCATTTTTCAGTTGTTTTAAACCTAATGACATTTTTCTTTGTTCACGGTCTAATGTTAAAATTTTTGCTTGGACAACATCACCAATTTTTAAGAAATCCTGAGCACTATGTAAATGTTGAGACCAAGACATTTCAGAAACGTGAATCAAACCTTCTACTCCGGAAGCTATTTCTATAAAGGCACCGTAATCAGCCATAACTACAACTTTACCTTCTACAACGTCACCAACTTTAAGATTTTCGTCAATTTGATCCCATGGATGTGGTTGTAATTGTTTTAGACCTAGTTCAATACGTTTTTTCTCTTCATCAAAGTTAAGAATTACAACTTTTAGTTTTTGACCAATTTCTACAACTTCGCTAGGGTGAGAAATACGTCCCCATGATAAATGTGTGATATGAATTAAACCGTCAACACCGCCTAAATCCATAAATACGCCGTATTGAGTGATATTTTTAACAATACCTTCAAGTATCTGACCTGATTCTAATTTTGCGATGATGTCTTTCTTTTGTTCTTCAAGTTCAGCTTCAATGATAGCTTTATGAGAAACTACAACATTGCGGAATTCAGGGTTGATATTAAGTATTTTGAAGTCCATTGTTTGACCAACAAAAGCATCATAATCTGTAATTGGTTTTACATCAATTTGAGAACCGGGCAAAAATGTTTCAATTCCAAATAAATCGACAATCATACCGCCTTTTGTTCTGCTTTTGATAAAGCCTTTAACTATGTCTTGTTTTTCAAAGTGTGTATTAATACGATTCCAAGCAAACATTGTTCTTGCTCTTTTGTGAGATAAAAGCAGTTGTCCGGTTTCGTCTTCAGTATTGACAACAAGAACTTCAACTTTATCGCCGACTTTAAGTTCGGGATTGTATCTGAATTCGTTTAATGGAATTACACCTTCGGATTTATATCCAATGTTAATTACAACTTCGCGATCTGTGATGCTGATAACAACTCCCTCTATAACTTCGTTACTTTCGATTGTTGAAAGAGTTTTGGAATATTTTTCTTCTAATTCTTTTCGTTCTTGATTTTTATTTTCTTTAAAATCTCCATCAACATTATCCCAGTCAAAGTCAAGAGTTGAAGCATTTAAAATGCTTTTTGTGTCGCCAAGAAGAGTTTCTTTGTCAAATACTTCTTCGTATTCAACTTTCTCTGTATTAAAGTTTTTTAAAACTTCCTCCTCTTCTTCTTCAATTAGATTTGCTTTTTCAAAATCTTTAGAATTTTCAAGTATTTCATCTTGTTCAAATTCTTCTTCTTCAAAATTGTTTTCTTTGTTTTTCATAAATATAAAGTGTTTTACAATTTATTGGGTTAGACATTATATTGTTATTTCGGGTTGCAAAATTACTAAATATATTTTTCTAAACAAATCTTTTAATAAAATATTTTTTTAATTACAATTTAGAAGAACTCCATATTATCCTTAAATCCGCAAGTCTTTTCGTAAGTGGTTGCAGGTGAAAACACCTGCAACATGTAGTTTGCACCAGTCAGGTGCCTGTACTGTAAGTATTTCACCTGGCTGAATTTCAGATATATAAGTATAGACTTACGGATTTAAGGTATTCCTTAAATCCGCAAGTTTTTTCGTAAGTGGTTGCAGGTGAAAACACCTGCA
>DYKL01000574.1 GCA_020722645.1 Acetofilamentum sp.
TGCCAAAAATGTCAAATTTTACCAACAATTTTTCATAAAAGAGCCTAAATTTTTAAGTGAAGAATAAACATGAAATTTTTTTCAGACGCAGAAAAATCAAAAATGGTTTAAATGCAAAGGATATGCAATTTATTGATAATTTTTTTGTAATCTGGTTTTTATTTAATCTTGGTAAGCTCAAAAATAAAATAAATCAAAACCAGTCTCGAAAAATCGTGAGTTAAAATGATTTTTTATAAAAAAAACACTATTTCAAGTATTGTATTCCGTAAAAATTATTATTTTTGCGGAATATAATACTGAAAATGACATATTATGATAATAAGACAACTTAAAGATTTGATTTTGAATCGTTTAGGTAAAGCAATTATTTTGCTAGGACCTCGTCAAACCGGTAAAACAACGCTTTTAAAAGAAATTTCAGAAATTTTAGGAAATTTCGTTTTATTCAATGCAGACGACCCCGCTGTTAGAGCAAAACTCGAAAATGCTAACACCGAACAATTAAAACAACTTATTGGTAATCATAAAGTTGTTTTTGTTGATGAGGCACAGCGAATAAAAAACATCGGTCTTACTCTTAAAATAATAACCGACCAAATAAAAAATGTTCAGTTGCTTGTAAGCGGTTCGTCGGCATTAGAATTGGCAAACGAAATAAACGAACCATTGACAGGGCGAAAATGGGAGTATATGCTATATCCTATTAGTTGGCAAGAATTTACAGAGTTTGCAGGTTATCTAAAAAGCCAACAACAGTTAGAAAACCGTATTATTTACGGAATGTATCCTGAGGTTATTATGAATTTGGGTTTAGAGAAAAAGACATTACTTCAACTGTCGGGGAGTTATTTGTACAAAGACCTCTTAACTTATGATAAAATACGTAAACCTCAAGTTCTTGAAAAATTATTGCAAGCTCTTGCTTTTCAAATCGGAAACGAAGTTTCGTTGAATGAATTAGCCGGTTTGCTCCAAATAGATGCCAAAACAGTTGCTACTTATATTGATTTGCTCGAAAAAGCGTTTATAATATTTCGTTTAGAGCCGTTTAGTCGTAATTTAAGGAACGAAATCAGTACAAATCGAAAAATTTATTTCTATGATACCGGAATACGAAATGCACTGATTTCAAATTTTAATCCTATGGAATTAAGACAAGACAAGGGTGCCTTGTGGGAAAATTTTTTGTTAAGTGAACGCTTGAAATATATAGAATACAACGAACTACACTGCAATCGCTATTTTTGGAGAACCACCCAACAGCAAGAAATTGACTACATTGAAGAACATTCGGGAAAATTATTTTGCTATGAATTTAAATGGAAAGAAAAGAAAAAAGCCAAATTATCAAAAACATTTATAAATTCGTATCCTGAATATGAATTTGAAGTTATAAATAGTGATAATTTTATGAAATTTGTAACGAATTTGAAATAGAAAAAATATTTGATAGAAACCGATATAAGTCAAAGATTTTAAAATTTTATTTCCACCGGTCAAAAAAATGTCAGGAACTTCCTAAAAACACTTTTTGTTTAACCTAAATCTTCTACAGATCTTTTTAGCTGAAATTTAACGCATAGCAAATCAAGG
>DYKL01000093.1:0-2562 GCA_020722645.1 Acetofilamentum sp.
TTGTCGAGTTATCAAATTGTATTATTTCATTGTTTCATTGTTAAATTGTTGGCTGGCGCCTTTGTCGAGTTATCAAATTGTATTATTTCATTGTTTCATTGTTAAATTGTTGGCTGACGCCTTTGTCGAGTTATCAAATTGTATTATTTCATTGTTTCATTGTTAAATTGTTGGCTGACGCCTTTGTCGAGTTATCAAATTGTATTATTCCATTGTTTCATTGTTAAATTGTTGGCTGGCGCCTTTGTCGAGTTATCAAATTGTATTATTTCATTGTTTCATTGTTAAATTGTTGGCCGACGCCTTTTATTGAGCTTATTGAGTTATCGAGCTGAAAAAATGAAGCAATGAAACGATGAAACAATGCAACAATGCACTTACAACATCCAACTTTTAACTTTATAACTCAACAAGCATTTATTCTCACAATTGTTGTTTGTAAATATCTGTATTTTAAACACATAAACATTGTTATTCTATAAATTATTACTTTAATTGATTAAACTTATTTTTTTTGTCGAAAAGAATAATAAATTTGCTAAGTAATTATTTTTATAAAAATGGAAACAAAAGATTCAAATAATCAACTCGATAAACAAAAGTCTTCGGTTGATTCTCCCTTTAACAATGCCAAAAATGCTGTCAAAGATTTCTTTTCGAGCGTTTTAAAAATCGAAGGAACAGATATTCTGGGAACTATTGACAATATAAAAAAAGATATGGTTTTCAAGGGACACGCAGCATGGATATTGATGTTTTCGATACTTATAGCCTCTATAGGGTTAAATGCCAATTCAATTCCGGTAATAATCGGAGCTATGTTAATTTCACCGTTGATGGGTCCTATTATTGCAATCGGTTTATCAATTGGCACAAGTGATTTTGAATTGTTAAAAAGAGCATTAAAAAACTTTATTATTGCTGTAATAATAAGTTTGGTAACATCAACTATATATTTTTGGATTTCTCCACTAAAAGAAGCACAATCTGAACTGCTAGCCAGAACTAGTCCAACAATACTTGATGTAATGATAGCTTTTTTTGGTGGTTTTGCTGGAATTGTTTCAGGTTCCAGAAGAGAAAGAGGAAACGTTATTCCCGGAGTCGCTATTGCTACTGCACTTATGCCTCCATTGTGTACAGCAGGATACGGTTTAGCTACTTTTCAGTTTAATTATTTTTTCGGTGCTTTTTATTTGTTTTTTATAAATTCTGTATTTATAAGTCTTGCAACATTTTTAACCGTTAAATACATGAAATTTCCGGTTAAACAACATCTTGATATGTCAAGGGAAAGGCAAATAAAAAGAATTATGTCGGTTTTTATAATTTTAGTGATTCTCCCGAGTACAATAATTTTTTTCAATGTAATTAAAGAATCAAGATTTAATGCAAATGCAGAATTGTTTGTAAATGAGGTTGTTAAATCACCTAATAGTCAGTTGCTCAATTCGACTTATGAATACAGCGATTCAATTGCACATATAAATTTATTTTTCATTGGTCGTCCAATCGAAGATTCTACAATCAGAAGCTGGATGTTGCGACTTCCTGATTATCATTTAGTTGCAAAAAAGAACTTTTTCAATACTTTGATGCTGCCAGATACAACTATAGTAAGAGTTTATCAGAATTACGGACAAATTACAGAAAAAGATTTTCAAATGATGAACGAAAATTTAAGCAAAGAAATCAGAGTAGGGGTTTTGGAAGATATTTACAAAAAGAATGAAGAAATAATCAAACAAAAAGAAGACTATATAAAAACATTGGAACAAAAAATATCAAATTACAATGCAGATAAAGTCCCCGTTGAACAGTTATACAAAGAATTGCGGGTTCAATATCCAAAAATAGAGTCGTTTTCTTTTGGTCAGTCAATAAAAATATACAACGATACTCTAATAGATACTCTACCCACTTTTGTTCTTAAATGGCAGAATGGAACATCAACATGGTACAAAAATCAGCAATTACCTATTCTTCAGGAATGGCTGAAAGTAAGATTTAATCTTGATACATTAGTAATTGTAGATGAATCTAATTAGTCAATTAGCCAATTAGCCAATTAGTCAATTAGCCAATTAGCCAATTAGTGAATTAGCCAATTAGCCAATTAGTGAATTAGCCAATTAGCCAATTAGTCAATTAGCCAATTAGCCAATTAGTCAATTAGCCAATTAGCCAATTAGCCAATTAGTCAATTAGCCAATTAGCCAATTAGTCAATTAGCCAATTAGCCAATTAGTCAATTAGCCAATTAGTCAATTAGCTAATTATCACATTGGCTAATTATCACATTATCACATTGGCTAATTATCACATTATCACATTGGCTAATTATCACATTATCACATTGGCTAATTATCACATTATCACATTGGCTAATTATCACATTATCACATTGGCTAATTATCACATTATCACATTGGCTAATTATCACATTATCACATTGGCTAATTATCACATTATCACATTGGCTAATTATCACATTGGCTAATTATCACATTATCACATTGGCTAATTATCACATTATCACATTGGCTAATTATCACATTATCA
>DYKL01000093.1:2662-10624 GCA_020722645.1 Acetofilamentum sp.
ATTATCACATTGGCTAATTATCACATTATCACATTGGCTAATTATCACATTATCACATTGGCTAATTATCACATTGACACATTAACAAATTGGCACATTTTTTTTAATATTTTTTCACAAATTCGCATAAAAAAAGTTAATATTATAAGTTTTTAGTAAAAAAAATTAACATTTACTCGTTTGATTTTTATATCTTGTACAAAATTTATAAATCAAATATTATGAAAAAACTGTTATTTTTTTCAGGGATTATTTTATTTTTATGTATTTTAATTCCTACAAATTTAAAAGCTCAAAACATGAAGTTCTATAAAAAAAAATGGAAAACTGTTGATTCTTTAATTTCTAAAGCTTTACCACAATCAGCAATTAAAGAAATTGACGAAATACACAAAATAGCCACAAAAGAAGGTAATCAAGACCAACTTTTAAAGTGTTATGTGTACTATTTGAAAACAAAAGAAAGTTTTGAAGAAGATGCATTTGAACTGATTTTAACTCAAATGGAGAAGGATACTAAAGAAGCCCCTTTTCCAAATAATGCGATTTTGCATTCTATGATGGCAGATATGTACTGGTGGTATTATCAATCAAATTCATGGACAATAGCGGAAAGAACTGAAATTGCAAATTTCAAACCCGATGATGTTAAAACATGGACAAGCGAAAATTTTGTTGATGCTGTAATAAAACATCACACAGCTTCCCTTGCACAATCCGAAGAATTGAAAAAAACACCTTACACTTTTTATCAGGAAATGATTTCAAAAGGTACAAAACCTGAATATCTAAGACCTACATTGTATGATTTTATTGCTGCAAAAGTTGTTCAGTTTTACTCAAATCCTGAAGCAAGTATAACACGTCCGGCAGATTATTTCCAAATTGCCGACGATTTTTATTATTCTTCTGCTAAAGATTTTGCTTTCCAAAAAATAGAAAGTATTGATACTTTATCGCTTCACTACAATGGAATTTTGGTGCTACAGGAATGGTTAAAATTCAGACTATCCAATTTAAATGAAACAGAAGCTCTGATTGACGCTAATCTGATAAGGCTCGATTATGTTAATAATTTCAGCGTTAATCCTCAAAAAGAGCAATTATATCTTGATGCATTATTAAACATCGAGGCAAAATATCCGTCTAACAAACATATAAATTATGTTAAACTCAAAATAGCAGATTATTATTATAATAATGCCTCAAAATACAACCCCGAAAATAAATCTACCGAAAAATACAAAGATTACTACAAAATAGCCCATGCAAAATTTAAAGAGTTGGTACCTAACGATAAATATGATGAAATTAGCGGATATGCTCAACAAAGAATTATCAGCATCGAAAGTAAAAGCTTAAATTTTAATTTTGAGGAAGTTCTTATTCCTTCTGAAACTTTTCCGGTAAAGGTTGATTATAAAAATATTGATAAAATATATTTCGAAATTCGTGCTATTTCAAATGAATCATTTATAAAATATCAACAAAAATATTACGATGACAAATTTATTGAAAAAGTCAGGTCGCATAAAAAATTAATCAAAACATACAGCTTTGATTTAAAAGGTATAGATGATTTTCATAATCATTCAACAGAAGTTTTACTTGAAGGTTTACCAAGTGGTCAGTATATAATTCTTATTTCAAGTGATGAAAATTTCAAATTTGAAGAATCTTCAATTTCGTATCAGTTTGTTCAGGTTTCCAATTTAAGTTTTATTTATCAGCAAATTGAAAACGGAGCTTATGATTGTTTGGTTTTTGACAGAGAAAACGGAAAACCGAAGCAAAATATCAAAGTAGATGCGTTTTATTCAAAATATAATTACACATTGAACCAATATGTCGAAAAATTATACGGAACATATATTACCGACCAGAATGGTTATATAAATATTCAGCCTAAAAGCGAAGATGACTGGTATTCTTTATATTTCAAACTGTCTGAAAAGTCTGATACACTTCATATAAACGACGGTTTTTATATCCAAAAATATAATAGATATCAAAACACAACAAATGAAATTCAGTTTTATACTGACAGGAAAATGTACAGACCCGGTCAAACCGTTTATTTTAAAGGGATTGTCCTAAATTCATATCAGAAAGACAGAAAAATAGTTCCGAATTTTCCTGTAAATGTTATATTTTATGATGTTAATTATCAAAAAATTGCTGAACAGAAATATACTTCCAATGAATTTGGCACTTTTAACGGTTCTTTCTCTATTCCTTTGGGTTTATTAAACGGAACAATGTCTATAACTACAAGTTATGGCTCAACTGAAATACAAGTTGAAGAATACAAAAGACCGACTTTTGAAGTTGAAGTTCTACCTGTAAAAGAACAATTTTTGGTTAATGATATTGTTACTATTAAAGGTAAAGCCGAAAATTATGCCGGAGTTAAATTATCTGATGCTACTGTTCAATTTACCGTTCAACGCCAAAATATTTGGTACGGTTGGTGGTGGTGGAACTACAAACAAGATATAGTAATGATTGAAAGAGGTGTTGTTACTACCGATGAAAAAGGAGAATTTGAAATAAAATTCAAGGCAATACCTGATTTAGAAATGCCTATAGACCAGAATACCGCTTTTAACTATAGTGTAAGCATTGATGTTACTGACATTAACGGCGAAACTCAAACTACACAGCAAAGCATATACGTTGGCTATACCGCTTTAAAGTTTGGTACAGATTTGAATGATAAAATTAATAAAGATAATTTTAACAAAGATACAATTGAATTTGTTATATCTTCACAAAATTTGAACTACGAAAATGTTGATGCAACGGGTAAAATCGAAGTTTTTGCTTTAAAAATGCCCGAAAACCCGATTAGAAATCGTTACTGGGCTAAACCTGATATGCCGATGTATTCAAAAGAAGAATGGCAAAAACAATATCCTGATAATGAATACGAAAAAGAATCTGATTTCAGATTTTGGGAAGTCAGCAAATCTGTCTGGACAAAATCTTTTGACACAAAAGTTACTAGAAAAATTGACTACAAAGATTTTTCAAATTTCGAGTCCGGAGTTTATAAAATGCTGATTACATCAAAAGATGCTTTTGGTAACGATGTAACTCATGAACAATTTTTTGTTATTTATTCAGAAAAATCAAAAGAATTACCTTATAAAACTGATGGTTGGTTTGCTGATATAAAAGTTTATTGTGAACCCGGCGAAAATGCTAAATTTTTAATAGGTGCTGCCGGTGAAACTACGGTTATTTTTCAAATCACTACTCAGGATAAAGTTACAAAAAGAGAATTTATTAAAATCAACAAAGAACAAAAACTCGTCGAAATACCTATTACAGAAGAAATGCGAGGTGGTTTTTCTGTTTCTTTCATTTATGTCATTAACGGCAGATTCTATAATTACTCATCACCTGTGATTGTGCCATTTTCAAATAAACAGTTAGAATTTGAATTTGCAACTTTCAGAGATAAATTACTCCCCGGACAAAAGGAAGAATGGAACATAATAATTAAAGATAAAACCGGAGATAAAATATCAGCAGAATTATTGGCTACTTTGTACGACGCTTCGCTTGATGCTTTGATTTCAAATTACTGGAGTTTCTACCCTTATGCTTATACTTATGGTAATTTATACTGGAACAGCAAAACATTCAGTACAAAATATTCAAGCAATCATAATTTTTACGATTATAAATCTATCTATTTTACTACATTATATTACCCTTCTTTTAACTGGTTCGGATTTTCATTCTACAATTACGATTACTACTCCCTTGGTTACGGAAATTACAGAAATAAAACCATGACAAAAAACGGCAACGTTGATTATATGATGAATGGTGAAGTTCTGGCTGATGAAGTTACAACAGGTAAATCAGATAAAAAAGTTTTGGAAGAAAAAGAAGCACCTCCGATGCCTGTAAGTACATTAATTACAGAAGAAGACCGTGATGAAGGTATTATGACCGGTGGTCTTAAAGATGGAAAAGATGTTCAAATCAGACAAAATTTCAATGAAACAGCATTCTTTTATCCTGAATTAAGAACAAATGAAAAAGGCGAAGTTGTTATTTCTTTTACTATTCCCGAATCACTTACAAAATGGAGATTTTTGGGGATAGCTCATACAAAAGATTTAAAATTCGGTACTTTTGATAAATCTGTGATTACTCAAAAAGAATTGATGGTAATGCCCAATGCACCAAGATTTTTCCGTCAGGGCGACACTATGTTTTTTGCCGCTAAAATCGCTAATTTATCCGAACAGGACTTAAGCGGAACTGTTTCAATTGAATTTATTGATGAATTGACAGGCAAAAACATCGAAATATTAGCAAAAAATGAACAAGCTTCAAAAGATTTCAGCGTCAAAAAAGGACTCAACGCACCTGTTCAATGGGAAATTATTATTCCTGATGATGCCAAAATGATTACTTACAAAATTGTTGCAAAAGCAGGTACTTTCTCTGATGGTGAACAAAAACCTATACCGGTAATGACTAACCGTATTTTAGTTACAGAATCATTACCTTTGCCTGTCAGAGCAAATCAAACAAAAACTTTTGAATTTACTAAGCTCATCGAATCAGCAAAATCAACAACTATAAAAACAGAAAAACTGACTGTAGAATTTACTTCAAATCCGGCTTGGTATGCTGTTCAGGCATTGCCTTATATGATTGAATATCCTTATGAATGTTCAGAACAGACATTTACAAGATATTACGCTAACACGCTTGCATCATATATTGCTAATTCATCTCCAAAAATTAAAGCAGTATTTGAACAATGGAAAAATTACGAACCTTCTGCTTTAATGTCTAATCTTGAAAAAAATCAGGAGTTAAAACAAGTTTTACTTGAAGAAACTCCTTGGGTTTTGAATGCACAAGACGAAAATCAGCGAAAACATAATGTTGCTCTTTTGTTCGACTTAAACAGAATGTCTTACGAGCGTGATAATGCTTTCAAAAAATTACAAAGAGAACAAACCCTAAACGGTGGCTGGCCCTGGTTCAAAGGAATGCCTGAAAGTTGGTATATCACTCAATACATTGCCGAAGGTATCGGGCATTTGAAACATTTGAATGTTTTAACTCAAAACGATAATAATGTCATAAAAATGGGCGAACAGGCTGTTGGTTTCTGTGATAAACAAATGAATAAAGAATACGAATGGATAAAAAAACATTACGACGAAGAACAAATGAAAAATTATCACGTAAGTTCAATTATTATTCATTATTTTTATATGAGAAGTTTCTATGAAATTGATTTAGATAAAAAATATGAAGAAGCTTATAACTATTTCTACGGTCAAATGAAAAAATTTTGGACTGATTATGAGCTTTATTCTCAGGGGCTTATGATAATGGCATTTTATCGTGCAGATGATAAAGAAATTACAGATGACCTTATCAAATCATTCAGAGAGAGAGCATTACACCACGAAGAACTTGGAATGTACTGGAAAGAAAATGTTTCAGGTTATTACTGGTATCAATCTACAATTCAAACTCAGGCTCTAATGATTGAAGTTTTCCATGAAGTAGCAAAAGATAATGAAAGTGTTGATGAACTTAAAGTATGGTTATTGAAAAACAAACAAACCAACGACTGGAAAACGACAACAGCAACAGCACAAGCCGTTTATTCATTGCTCTTAACAGGCGGAATTGACTTGCTTGCTAACAGTCAAATTGTTCCTGTTCAGCTCGGAAATAAAACAATAGACCCTGAAAATGACCCGGACATCAAAACAGAAGCCGGTACAGGCTATTATAAAGTAAGTTTCAGTGGTAACGAAGTAAAACCCGAATGGGGACATTTAAGAGTTTCAAATATGAACGACGGTGTGGCTTGGGGTGCTGTTTACTGGCAATATTTTGAAGATATTGACAAGATTACTCCTCACGAAACACCTCTTAAATTAAAAAAAGACCTCTACAAAGAAGTTATGACCGACAGAGGTGCTACTTTAGAAATAATTAAATCAGGTGATAATCTGAAAATTGGCGATAAAGTGATTGTTAGAATTGAATTAAGAGTTGACCGTGATATGGAATTTATTCACATGAAAGATATGCGTGCCGCCGGATTTGAACCTATCAATGTTATTTCAACATACAAATGGCAAGATGGTCTGGGATATTATGAATCTACAAAAGATGCTTCTACTAACTTTTTTATTGACTTTTTACCCAAAGGTACTTATGTCTTTGAATATCCATTGAGAGTAACCGCTGCCGGTTCATTCTCTAACGGTATAACAACTATTCAATGTATGTATGCACCTGAATTTATGAGTCATAGTCAAGGACAAAGAGTTAGAATTAATCCGTAATCATCAAATTTTAAATGAAAATCCGATAATAATTTAGGTTATCGGATTTTCTTATTTAATTTATAATAATCGGATGTCAACTTTTTTATATTACAAGAAAAAGCGAAGGTGTGGCTTTTGCTCTCAAACAGTCATACTGGAAATATCTTGCTTGAACTGAACGTTGATTGTAAACATTACATAAACAAAGTGAAATTAATTGTACAATGTTATTTTATTATCTAATTACTCTGTTAATGCAACAATTTGCTTCCAGCAGGACATTTGGGGTAGTGTTTTTAATCCACAGTCAGTTTTACGACCTTTTTAAAAAAATTTGACAATAGTTATCAAATCACTTAAAAGTTCACGGACAATAGTAATTGCATATCCCAAAAAACAAATTATTAAAAATGAAAAAATTGTTTTTAGCCTTATTTATTTTTACCCCAGTTTTGTGCTATTCGCAAGAGTATAATGTAGAAAATTTAGTTTTTGAAGGTGCCGGTATCAGAGGAATTGCTTATGCAGGTGTTTTACAGCAGTTAGATTCAATGGGAATTTTGAAAAATGTTAAAAAAGTAGGAGGGACATCAGCCGGTGCAATCACAGCACTTTGTATTTCATTGGGTTATGATTACAACGAAATTGAGAAGATTATTTCAGAAACTGATTTTCAGGACTTTAATCAAGGCTCGTTTTTGTTTGGACCAAGACGTTTTGTGAAAAATTTCGGTTGGTTCAAAAACAGGGAATTTCAAAAATGGCTTTCCAAACTTGTTAAAAATAAAGGTTTTGATGCTGATATTACTCTTAAAGAATTGCACGAAACCGGCAATATTGATTTATATCTTACATCTACAAGTTTAAATAATCAAAAACTTTTAATTTTGTCTTACCTGACCTACCCGAATATGAAAGTTGTTGATGCTGTAACAGCTTCTATGTCAATTCCTTTGTACTTTGAACCTCTTTACATAGACTCTGTCGGAAATGTTTACAATAAAAAGAATGCCCCCAAGGAACACGATTTATTGTTGGACGGTGGATTTATCGCTAATTTCCCGATTTTTATATTTGATAGTATTTATTACGAAAAAGGACAAGCCATAAGAATTGAAAATCCTAAAACATTAGGAATCAGAATTGATACTGATGAACAAATTTTATATGATAATGAAAATAAAGGTCTGGCTCCGATGGAAATAAATAATATAACAGACTATGTTCAAGCTTTTTATGTTTTCACCCTTGAAAATCTGAACAGAAGTTTTTTAACTGAAAAAGATTGGCAAAGAACCATTTCTGTGTCTTCGGTAGGAATAGGTCCAAAAGTCAAAAAATTATCTGAAAAGCAAAAAAAAGACTTGATAAACAGCGGCTCAAAAGCAACAAAAAAATATTTTGAAAATCACAGTGTAAACATATTAAATTAGAAAATATATCAGGGATAGTTGAGTTTAAGGTAATTTTTCTGTTTTTTCAGCCAAAATCGACAAAATTTTAGCATTTTTTCAGAAAAAACGCTCATAAATGCGTTTTAACGCACGAAAATCATTTTTCCAACCTAAAACACCACTTTTTGAAAAATGGCTCTAAAATGCACAGAAATGCCCCAAATTCGCATTCGGCTTATTTTTTT
>DYKL01000094.1 GCA_020722645.1 Acetofilamentum sp.
AATCAGCAGCAAAGCCCTGTAAATCCACGCTTTTTAAAAGTAAGTTCCGATATATCTTGGAGCAAAAGAACTCATTTATCTTCTTAGAGGATATAACAGTCTTGATCTGAACCATCCACCTCACCAGAAGAAAAAAAAGAAGCAAACAGACAAACAAAAAGTAGATTGATAAAGGTAAAAATTTAAATATTATCAAAAAGGTTCATTATTTCGGTTCTTTTATTTTTAAGTTCATTTCTTGCTTTTGAATTAAACAAAAACCTCCATTTCCCGATTATTTTTTTAAACAACTTTCTCATTTCGAGCCATATAACAAACAATGGTATATATGCAAAAAAGAAGACAAACTTTACCCACCAAAGATCTACAAAAATCCAAAGGATAAAAAATCCGAGAACTGCCCAAATAAATGGCAGGAAGAAACTTACAACATATCTGATTGAACTGTGGAATTGTTTGTCTTTAAACTTTTTAACCAACAATTCCGGCAAACAAACAGGAATTGCAAAATAAGCAAAACCAGCCAATTTTAAGGGTAACAACAAAACATACAACAAACTGACAATAAAATTCCCGATAAATGTAACAGGTTTGTCAAATAAATAATCTTTTAGCTTATTTTTCTTCAAAATTTCAAAATAATCCGTAACTTTTTCTTTCAATAATGAATATTTATCAGCATCTTTATCTTTTAAATCATCTATTTTTTTGATATTTTTTTTGTCAGTTAAAAATTTATCATATATTTTTTTATGATTCAAATTATCGTTTTTAGCGGTTGAATAATCAAACAATTCTCTGCAGTTTTCGTAAAAATTATAATCATCTTTGTTTTTAATATGTATTGCAAGTTGAGTAATGGCTTCGTAAAGGTCATTTTTCAATTTTACCAAAGCAGCTTGTTGATTTTCATTATACAATTGTTTGTAATCAATTATAGAAATAGGTTTTCCGTAGTTTACAAGCAATTTTGAACGATAATGCCAGTAATTTTCGTAATAAATACCAATAGGAATAATTTTTAAATCAATATTAAAATTATTTTTTGCCGCGGTGTGAAAAGCAACACGCATAAGTCCTTTTTTCAACTGTAAAACAGAACGGAAAGGAGTATGTTCTGCCTCAGGATAAATTGTAAGGACTTTGTTCATTTCCAATACTTCGACAGACAAATTGAAAATATCTTCGTTTAATTTCAATTTTTCTTTGCCGTCTCTGAGTCTGTAAACAGGCAGAATTTTAAGATTCACAAATAAATTACCTAACAAATCATTATTGAAAATATCAGAGCGAGCTAAAAAAACTGAAGACTCAAATTTTCTGGACGACAAAATAGCCATAGGATCCATCAAGGCGTTCTGATGATTGGGGCTAAATAAAAGCGGTTTGTTCTTCGGAATATTTTTTTTGCCTGTATATTTAACTGAACGATAAAAAATATAATCGTGAAAAAGATCCGAAAGAAATTTAAAAAAACTGTATCCTGGAAATGTCTTTTTTACTCTGTTAAAATTTATCATACTTTTTAAATTTTTCTTTTTGACCAATAAAAACCCATTGTAAGACCTGATATGATATGCCAAATCCCCCACCAAGATGCAATTGCTGCCATTCCACCTATTCCTCCGAACAATTTGGGATTAAATATAAGAACTAATGCTAATCCTGAATTCTGAATTCCGGTTTCGATTGAAATTGTACGGCGATCTTTGTAAGGAAGTTTGTTTAAAGCACTGAAAAAATATCCAACAGCTAAGGCTAAACCATTATGGATCAATACAATTAAAAATAGATATTTTACATATCCAACAACAAATTCCCAGTTATTGTAAATCATAACGCAAACTAAGCCCAGAAATATAACAATTGAACTATTTCTTATATAAGGTGCAGATTTTATTGAAAATTTCGGGAAAAATCTTGTAATTAACAACCCAACAATCAGTGGAATAACTAAAATAACCATAACTGATTGAAACATTTGCCAGAAATCAATTGAGACAACAGCTAATTCTTCGTATTTTTTAGCGGCAACTTTCAGAAACAAATTTCCCCATAATGCAAAATTCAAAGGTGTAAACAATGCAGCACCTAAAGTTGAAACCATAGTTAAACTAACTGAAAGTTCAACATTCCCATTTGCCAAAGAACTCATAAAATTACTTATGTTTCCTCCTGGGCAAGCAGCAACTAGAATTAAGCCTAATGAAATACTTTCGGGCAATTTAAGAATTATTACCAACAAAAAAGTAAATGCAGGTAACAAAATTACTTGAGAAATTGCTCCTATAATTATAGATTTTGGGCTCGAAAACAATTTTTTAAATCTTTTCAATCTAACTCCAAGTGCAACTCCAACCATAATTATCGCTAATGTCAGATTAAGAACAAACAACGAGCCCTCAGAAAAATTTAATTTTACTTTGTCAAGTGCGGCTAATATTTCATACATAATGTTAATTTAAGTGGTCAATTGCTTAAAATACTTTTTACTATTTCAGCAATTTTTTTGCTTTCAGCTTTACCCTGAAATTTTTGATTTGCAATGCCCATTATTTTCCCCATATCTTTAATAGAACTCGCACCTGTTTGTTTTACAATTTTTTCAATTTCTGTTTTTAATTGTTCATCAGATAATTGTGCCGGTAAATAAGGCATAATAAAACTGACTTCTTTCATTTCTTTGTCGTACAAATCTTGTCTGCCTTGCTGTTTATAAATTTCAGCCGATTCTTTTCTTTGTTTAACCATTTTTTGCAACATTTTCACAGCAGCATCTTCGGTTATTTCGCCGGAGCTGTTAGCAGATGTTTTAAGCAACAACAACTCAGATTTTATAGCACGTAGCGAAAGCAATTTTTCCGATTCTTTTGCTTTCATAGCATTTTTTATATCCTCATTTATTTGTTCAAATAAGACCATAAAGCATTTTTTTTGATTTATTAATAAATTTAAAATCAGATTTAAAACTTTTTTTTGAAAATTTGTCTTTTTTTTGTAAAATTGCTAAATTAAATAAATTTTAATTTATGCAAAAATATTTAATTTTTCATATTTATTCAAAAATGAAATAGTAAAAAATGAAAGAACTTCAACCACTTGATTTTATTGATGTTGATGAATTTAATAAACGTAGTGAAAATTTTCTCAATTTTCTGAACAAATTCATTAAATTTAAAAAAGTCAATAAAATCTATAAAGAGCATTCTATTAAAGAAGGAATCAGCTTTGTTGATTCTATTTTAGAAGAGCTAAATTTAACAATTGATATTGCAGAAAAAGATTTACAAAAGATTCCCGAAAAAGGACCATTTATTATTGTTTCAAATTTTCCAATGGGTGGTCTCGAAGCTTTGATTCTTGCAAAAATAATCTTAAACAAAAGACCTGATTTTAAAATTGTTACTTCTTATAAATATCACGAGATTGCACCTTTCAAGGATTTAACAATCCCGATTAACAAAAAAGACCCGAAATCTTTTAATCCTTGCCTTAATTGCACAAAAAGTATTTTAAATTATATTCAGCAAGGAAACTCAGTTGGTTTCTTCCCTGCCGGAAGGGTTGCCACTTATAACCGAAATGCAAAAAAAATCATTGATGTTCAATGGGATATTCGATTAATTAAACTTATAAAAATTTCAAAAGTAACAATCGTACCTGTTTATTTTAATGATTCTTTCAGAAAACTGTTTCATTCTTTAGGCAACTTTCATCCTTTTCTACAGAGTTTTTTGTTGCAAAAAGAAATGCTAAAAAAACGAAACAGTATTGGAAATGTTCGCATCGGGTCGGCAATTAATCAATCCGAACAAGATAATTTCACAGATTTGTGGCTTTATTCAAGATTTATCAGAGCAAGGGTTTACGCACTTGGAGCATCAAGCCCGATTGACGTTGATAAGTTTTTTAAATACAAAAAGTTCTTCAAAATTTCAAAAATAGAAGATATAGCCGCTCCACAAGATAAGAAAATAATTGTTGAGCAAATAAATAAAGCGAAAGAAGAATACTTACTGCATAAACAAAGCAATTTCGATATAATTTGTGCTCCGGCTCAGGTTTTTCCCAGTGTCCTGACAGAGTTAGGAAGACTTCGTGAAATAACATTCAGGCAAGTAGGCGAGGGCACAAACAAAAGTTTGGACATAGACGAGTACGACTTGTATTTTAATCATCTTGTTATCTGGGACAATGAAGAAGAAAAAATTGTAGGTGCATACAGAATTGGCAAAGGCGACGAAATTAACAGACAATATTCAATAAGTGGATTTTACATTAATTCATTGTTCAAAATAAAAAAAGATATTGTTCCGATACTAAAACAAAGTCTTGAAATGGGACGTTCATTTATTGTACAAGAATATCAGCGAAAACCTATGTCATTATTTTTGTTGTGGAAAGGGATATTTTATTTTCTTCTGAAAAATCCACAATACCGATATTTATTAGGTCCTGTAAGTATAAGTCAGAATTTTTCGGATTTAACAAAAAATTTAATCGTCAAATTTTTTGAAAAATTTTATTTTCAAGATTCTCTTGGTAAATTCTTCAAACCGCGAAAAAAGTTCACCGTAGAAACTGAAAGCTTTGACCCTACTATTTTGTTGCAAGACATTGGAAATGACCTTAATAAATTAGACAGATATGTGAAAGAAATTGAACCCGATGGAAGAATTCCAGTTTTATTTAAAAAATATATAAGTTTGGGAGCCAAAACAATTGCTTTTAATGTTGATCCGAAATTTAACAATTGCGTGGACGGTTTAATGATTTTAGATATGTTTGACGTACCACACGACACATTAAAAGTTCTGGCAAAAGATTTGGAAAATGAATCATTACTTGAAAGATTTAAAATTGATATTTTTAAACCTGAATTTTGGAAACAGTAATTTTTTTCATACATGGATTTATTATCGGCATATTAGCATCAATGCCGGTCGGAGCAATAGCGATTATGTCAGTTCAAAGGACAATGAACAACGGTCTTTGGGCTGGGTTCTCAATCGGTATGGGTGCGGCTTTCGGTGATTTTGTTTATGCCGGAATCGCCGGTTTCAGCCTCAATTTTATCAGTGATTTCTTATTAGAAAATAAATTCTGGCTTGCGCTTGCCGGAGGTATTTTTCTTCTTTTTATCGGTTATAAAATATATACATCTGATACAGTTAAACAGTTCAGGAACAAAAAGAAACTTTCTTCAAGTAAAATTGCGAATGATTTTGTTTCAAGTTTTTTGCTTGCACTCTCCAATCCGGTTACAATACTAGGATTTACTGGCTTTTTTGCTTCTGCCGGTATAATCTCTAAAGATACTTCAAATTTTCGTGTTTTAATACTTTTAATTGGTGTTTTTTTAGGGGCAACTTTGTGGTGGTTCGGAATATCATTAATTGTAAACATTTTCAAAAAGAAAATTACTTTACGTAAAATTGTTATTATAAACCGTATTACAGGTGTACTTATTGTTATACTTGGTATTGCGGTACTTATTGGAATGTTTGTTTTTGAAAGAAAATTATAAAAATTCATCAAGGAAAAATAATAATCAAAAATATTTTTGACCAAGTTAAAAAAATGAATGGGTTTGTAATAAAACCCTGCATTACTTCACCGGATTCGTGGTCGAGCTGCGAACCGAATAGACTGTGAGGGATAGAATATATAATCAACAGAATAATTGCTGCGGCAACAATAAATTTTGGTCTTTCTTTTTTTGCATTTGCAATTACTGCAACAATCCAAGCTATAAGGGCAACAAGAGTTTTATTGTCGGTCAAATCCCAGCCGAAAGGAACGCCTGTCCAGTATTCACCAAAAGCGTATTTCTGAACTATTGGTCCCATAATACCGCCTCCGATTATTAAAAAAATCAATGTTAAAAGGGAGTAAAATCTGTACTTTGGCTTTTTAAATGCTGCCAAAAAACCTGAAAGATTTGACAAAAACATTGCAAAAAACATAAAAAATATATGAGGAATCATCACAGCAGCAGGAACATCTCCTTTAAATCTTATTATTACGGGAGTTTCTGAATTATCAAAAACTATTTTTTCGTATTGTTTAATTTTTACAAAATACTCTAATTTTCCGGCTGGTGGCTGATTTGGTAATTCCGCAGAAAGTCCTTTTTCGTTTCTCATAAAACTGACAGTTGTCCAATCTTCTTTTGTTGGGTATTTTCGATAAGTTAAATCGGCTGAAAAATCTTCAGGTAAATCAATGTTTATAGTTGCATTTTCATTTCCGCCGAAAGTTCTTATAAGTTTAAAACTGTATTTATTCGATTGCGTCTGAAATTCGAACTTTTTTGGGTATGTCGGACCTGTTTTGCGTTGATAATAAACAGCTAAAATAGTCAAAATAACTGCAAAAATCCAAATATTTGTAGTTTTTATTTCACGCATTTCTGTATTATACTATATTTTGCTCAATATCCAGTTTTTTGCATTATTGTAATTGTCAAATAATTCCATTTCAATGCCTGATTTGGTAGATTGTTTTACAATCTGATTCAAATAATACTTTTTAAAAACATTTTCACTCATTACGGTTGCAATATATCTCAGACCTCCTTTAATAGCCTTAGGTATCATCTCCGTTTCGAGCCAAATTCTGTCTTCGGGGGCAATAATGCCTTGTTTCCTTGAGTCTGTAATAATTCGTGCTATTGAATTATTTTCAATATTTTCAAGAACACAACGGAAACCCTCTCTGTACTCGGAAGAAGAAATAATTCTTTTCCATTCAAGTTCCATCAAACTTAACTCTTTATCGAGTTTAATAACTGCAAAATCTTTATCAAATATAATTTCCTGCATAACTTTTATTTAATATTTACAATGCTATTTCTTGCTTTTTCAGTTGAACTAATGATATTTTCAAGAGTTCCTTCGGGTACATCAACAACTGTTTCTTCTGACGGATATATTATATAATTGCCGTCTACAAACTCAACTTTACCCTCTACTTCCTTAATTGTAATAGTAACAGGTTCAAAAGCATTCTGAATTTCTTTAAGATTTTCTATCAGATAATCAAACTGGGGATGACCTTTATAAACTTTAACTAATTCCAGAAGCTTAACTAATATTTCTTTCTGACTGCCGATTTGAGAAGTAAAATCTTTATATTCATTTTCTTTTGCTACCTGAGTTAAAAGGTACAAACTTTCTGTCCAAACTCCAACAACACTTAATACAGTTAAATAACTGCGGTTACTTTGGTTGAAATAAGCATCAATCTGATGAAAACTGCTTACTGTCATAAACAGCAGAGAGTCCATATTATCAGAGTTTGTAACAAGGGTTTTGAGTGTTTGAAAATCAAAGAATTGAGAAACCCTTAAATCAGTAGCTAAAGTGTTAATGGCAACTAAATAATCTACCATTTGTCCTGTTTTCTGATAGATATTCAAGTAACCCAAGTCAGCACTAAGAATACCAAGACCAAGAGCTTTTTTAAGGTTTGTTTCGTAATTTTCAGTAATTGAAGTAGGCACAAGGTAATCTTTTGAAAATTCAATGTGATTGTTTTTAATCATTGCCGCCATTTCTACCGGCGAAGCAAAACCTTCAACCACTGCACTTACTTGTGATACTTTTGACTGATCTATGTTAGCAAAAAACTTTTGCTCATCAAATTCTGCAGTATCGGTTGTTGTATTATTTGTATTTCCATTGTTGTTGTTGTTATCGTCTTTGCACGAACCCAAAAGTGCAAAAATAATAACAATTGCAATTAATGTAAAGTATTTATTCATAAATAATATTTTAATAAAGTTGCTATTTTATAACTTTATGCAAAATTAAAAAAAATTATCTGAAAAAATAACTTTTTAAAAAAACAATTTTGCTATCTTTGAAACAAATTTTTCGCAAATCTTTAATATACTGTGAATGGAGATAAATAAAAAAAAAATAAATGACTTTTTGTTAAACCTGCTTAATGATGTTTACGAAACAAATTCTTTTGTACAAAACAATTCAAAAGACACAAAAAATCTATACCAAATATATTCCGATGAACTGAAAACTGCCGTAAATGTAAGTTTCGATTTTTTGGATTCTGACATTGAAGACGACTTGGAAATAATTTCGTTGGTAACAGACAAAATCCAGAATTTGAAAACTTTTGAATCTGTTTTATTTGTAAATTATCTTGACGAAGAAGAAAGAATTCAGAATTTTATTGACGAACTGAACAAAAAAACAAAGCTCGAAATAGATTTTTGGGATACATATACAGTAAGTTCTTATTTGGCGGACTTCCCTAAATTTTTGGAGCAGGAGGATTTCAGTTCAAAAAAATTACCTTTTTTTCTGACTAAAACCACCGAAAATAAAAAAAATAATGATAAATTATTTGATGAAACACATCATAATTTAAACACATTTTTTAAAGAAGGTAAAAAAAATATTTGTGTTTTATATAATCATCTCAATGGCTCGGGCAAAACTTCTGCTGCAATTGACTTTGCCTTAAAATCAAAAAAAATATTCAGCCATTCTGCATATATTAAAATAAGAAATGATTTCAGATTTGATTTTATTCACAATTTCATTAATTCAGAAATTAATTTCAAATACAATAACGCATTAAATATTTACGGAAATTTTAAAAATTTAATAGCCACTCTTAATAAAATAATTGGCGATAAACTGCTTATTTTCGATTCTATAACAAATATTGAACAAATTGCAATTGTTAAAGATTTAGCCCAGTATTCAGATTTTAAAATCATCATTATTTCACAAATCACAATACCCGATTTTTTTAACGTCGAACTAAAAAACTTTGACAAAAAGGCAATTCAAGAAATTTTTAAAGAAAATTTACCTGATTACAAAACAGATATATTATCTGATGTAATAGAAAAATGCGGAAATTCTCCACAACTGGCACATTTTATTATAAAACAAATAAATTATCATAAAAAATTAACGCCTGAATATGTAAAAGAATTATTTGTCGAAAAAGAAACAAAAGTGCATCAGTTCGGCAAATATATAAACAACGAATTACCACAAAATTGGATAATCACACAAAAAAACATATTCAAACTAATAATGGCTTTATACGAAAATCAGGTTAAGGATTTCACGCAAAATCAAAAAAATCTTCTTACTAATCTTGTTTGTTTGCCTGATTTACAATATAAAATCAACGATTTATTAGAATTTTTAAATATTCCAAATAATAAAACAGACACAATTATCAACGAACTTTTTGAACTCTACAACAGTGGCTGGATTGAAGTATGCGACAATAATATTTCGGTAAGTAAAAATATACTGGCAATTTTGGATAAAAAACTCAAACCTGACACTAAATCAATAACTAATCTATTGACTTTTGTAAATTCCAAAACATATAATCAGCAAATTACCGAAGAATCTTTTAACTTTCTGCCTTTTGCTTTTATGTTGATTTCAAACCTTCAAACTGCAGACGAGGTTTATGTTGATTTGTGCGAAAATGTCGCCAATATTCTTAATTTAATGGGATATTCTGAAAAATCAGGTTTCTATTACAATTTGGCAAGTGATATTCTTGAAGCAATAATCGAAATCAGAGATATTAATGATTATGACTTTGAAAGGCTTTCAAACCTTAACATTCTGGGAAATGATATGGAAAAAGCTTTGTATTACGCCCAGAATAATCTTGAATATAAAATCACAAAGTTCGGAAGCAAAAGTGTCGAAGCGGCTGATGCTTACAAAATTATGGCTATTATTTATCAAAATCTCGAAGATTACACTAAAGCAATATATTACATCGAATTTGCGTTAGATATTTACGAAGAATTTTATCCGAAAGATTATCCGGCAAGACAAAACGCTATTAAAATTCACGATAAATTGAGCGAACTTGAAAGTTTCAACGAGGCTCATATCAATTTAAATAAATTTATTGATGCTTTTTTTAAAAATAATAAAAAATAATAATTTGCTAAACAATTAAAACAATAAACCTATGAAAAAAAATATCCTTTTTATGTTTTTTATAGTTCTGAGTGTTCAAATATTCGCACAAGTCCAGATTGATGACCAGACAAAACAAAGAATACTTGCTCAACACAACTTATACAGAGCCGAACAGGGTGCCCCTGACTTGGTTTGGTCAGATGAACTTGCAAATTATGCTCAAATATGGGCTAATACTATTGCAAAAAAAGACCAACTGATACACAGCGAATATGACTACGGTGAAAATATTTATGTTGCCAGTTACGAACCCACACCCGAAGAGGTTGTTGATTTATGGTGCGATGAACAAAGATTTTACAACGGCGAAGAAATTTCATACCAAAATTTCAGTCTTTTCGGACATTACACTCAAGTTATCTGGGAATTTACTGTTTCAATAGGTTGTGCAACTGCCGTTTCAAAAAGCGGTAATCATTACTGGGTTTGCGAGTATAATCCGGCAGGAAATACAGTCGGTAAAAAACCGGTAGCTAAGTACAAAAAACCGGCAAATAATAAGTAAGTTTGTCAAGTTTATCAAGTTTATTGAGTTTGTCAAGTTCTATAATTAGTGTCTGTTAATATAGTGCCAAGTTTATAAAGCTTGCCCTGAAAGGGTCTAAAAGCCTGCCCTGTAAG
>DYKL01000575.1:0-472 GCA_020722645.1 Acetofilamentum sp.
TTTTTATAATCCCGAAGAGATAGGCTTACCAATTGCTTTTTTTGGTTATTTTTCAGCCCCGTTTTTACGAACAGAAAAATTTATTTTTGCCTACGAAGTCGGTTTTGGACTTGCTTTCAACTGGAAAAATTATTCACCGTCAAATTTATACAATAATGCCATAGGGGCAAAGCAAACGGCTTATATTGATTTGGGTTTAAAAACAAGCTTCGAGTTATCAGAACGATTATTGGCTGAGGCAGGATTTAGTTTGTCGCATTTTTCAAACGGACGCTTAAAAGAGCCTAATTACGGTTTAAACACCATTGCTCCTAAACTAAGCCTGCATTATAAAATAAATGCACAAAAAACCGAATGGCTTGTAATCGAATATCCCAAATTCAAAGCCAAAAATGAACTAAATTTCGGCATTTTTTTTGGATTAAAAAACATTATCTACGACAGTTTAAATATCAACTTATCAGAAAAATAC
>DYKL01000575.1:529-1590 GCA_020722645.1 Acetofilamentum sp.
TAAATCAAAAATCGGATTGGGCTTTGATATTTCTTACGATGGCTCACATCAAACTCAAATATCCATAGACAACGGTTATACAGAAGTTTCCGACGGAAAACTGACGGACAATATTCACATCAGTATTTATCCGTCGTATGAATTGGTGATCAATAAGGTTTCACTACTTGTGCAACCTGGCTTTTATATTTACAGAGATAATATTGAAAACCAAACACCTGCTTATTATCAAAGAGTTGGGTTGAAATACCATTTTTATAAAGATTTTTATGTTGGCTTAAATTTAAGGGCTTATCAGTTTCATGTTTCCGATTTTATTGAATGGAGTGTGGGGTACCGGATTAATTGGAAATAAATCCAAACCAAAAGATACTGTTAAAAAAAGTGTGTAAAATCCAAGAATTTACGATATTTGAATTGAACGACAAAAAACTGATTTAAGAAGTTTTCAATAAAAAATGCCGTACAATTTGAACGGCATTTTAAATTCACCAAAAAAGCATTATTTTAAATGATGTGTTTTAACAAATTCAGTTAATAAACCGTCTAAATCGGGTTTTCCGATTTCTTGTAAATCATAAAATACACGAGCGGTCGGTTTTTTAATGTTAACAATTCGTGTTAAATCAATAGGTGTACCGATAATAACTACATCGCAATCGCTATTATTAATAGACTTTTCAAGGTCTTTCAATTGTTCGTCGCTGTATCCCATAGCCGGCATTAATGCACCGATATTCGGATAAATTTTGAAAGTTTCGGCTAATTTTCCTACAACAAATGGTCGCGGGTCAATAATTTCACCGGCACCGAATTTAAGTGCGGCTATTTTTTATATCGGAAGTTCACCGGCTAAATTTGGGTCTATTGCAGTAATATCAAGTGATGAATGCATTTTTAACAAAAAAACGTAGGCAAGACAAAATTTTTTTGGCTAATATTTTTTTAGTAATCAAAAAAAATATATCTTGCGAAAAATTTAAAAATCAGGAACTTATGTAGGTAAGATTTTTGGCTCTTTTATTAAAGAATGTTGGTAACAAATTTTAATGTTTGGTATA
>DYKL01000095.1 GCA_020722645.1 Acetofilamentum sp.
AATCAGCAGCAAAGCCCTGTAAATCCACGTTTTTTAAAAGTAAGTTCCGTTAAAAAAAAAAGTTGAAAGTTATAATATTAACTTTCAACTATATTGACAATCTAATGGGATGCTTGTAACTAATTTTATTTATATGGCAGCCATGTTTGAGAACGACCAAGCATACTCAATCCCATATATCCTCTGACTTCAAGATTTTTGCCGTCACGCCACATTTTACAATCGTAAACATTTCCATTGGCAGGGTCAAGAATTTCTCCGTTTTTCCACATATTTGAACTAGTTTTTTCCATACCTGTAATTATTATCATTCCGATAATAGGTTGATTTTTTTTACTGCCGGAACATTCATCACATATCGGATTTGTTTCTTCGCCGGGTTCAACGAATAATTTGTTGATTTTTCCGTAATATTTACCGTCTTTACCTTGGTAAATTTCAACAACAGATTTTGCTTTTCCGGTTTCATCGTCAATTGTTTTCCATTGACCGACTATCGTATTTTGTGCTGTACCAAGATAAATTATCCCAAAAACGAATAAAACAAAAAAAGATAAAAATTTTGCTTTCATAACTTTCAATTTTTTAATGATTAGATAAAATATAAATCAAATTTTTTGCCAAGTTACAAAAACAGTTCAAAGTTTTAAATTGAAAGTTGAAAGCAGGAATAAATTTTATGAATTTATGTGTTTTTGAATAAACTGAATTATTCACATAATTACTTACGTGAAGTCGCTTCGCTAGTTCAGGAGTTATAAAGTTAAAAGATTAAGGTTCATAAAGTTATGGTATTTTTTTAAATTTTAAATTTAGCCCAAATTTGGGCTAAAAACTTGTCCCGAAGGGATCTGAATTAAAATCAACTTAACCTTTTAACTTTCAACTTTATAAACTTTCAACTCCACATTATTTATGAATAATGTGGGATAATAATGTTGATATTCAAATTTAGATTATTCATTAATCGATAAAATAAGTTATAAGGTCAAATTTCAAATATTTTAACGTAATTTAAAGTTTTTACATTTATTTTGCAGTATGATTTCATTAAACGACATTAGCATAAGTTTTTCGGGAAAAGATTTATTCAAAAACATATCTTTTCAAATTGACAAAATAGATAAAATTGGGCTTGTCGGGAAAAATGGTTCCGGTAAAACAACAATGCTCAGAATTATTATGGGAGAAATTTCTTATGATTCGGGCAGTGTTTCGTTTCCCAAAGAATTAAAAATGGGATATTTGCCTCAACAAATCATTTACTCCGATACAAGAACAGTTCTCGAAGAAGCTTTGTCTGCTTTTGATGAACTTAAAACACAAAAGAACGAACTCGAAAAATTAAACCATCAGCTTAGCGATAGAACAGACGTTGAATCAGATTCGTACAAACAACTTATAAACAAAATTGCTGATTTATCATATAAATTGTCATTTTCGAATGAAAACACTATTCAAGCCGAAACAGAACAGATTTTAAAAGGTTTGGGTTTTAAACAAACAGATTTTGAAAGACCTACTGCACATTTCAGCGGTGGTTGGCGTATGAGAATAGAAATTGCAAAACTATTACTGCAAAAACCTGATGTTTTTCTGCTCGACGAACCTACAAACCATCTTGACATAGAATCTATTCAATGGCTCGAAAATTTTTTAATTGACTTTAAAGGTGCTATCCTGCTTATTTCTCACGATAAAAGATTTTTGGACAGAGTAACTTCAAGAACAATTGAAATATCTCTCGGCAAAATTTACGACTATAATGTTCCATACTCAAAATACAAGTTTTTAAGAGAAGAACGCAGAAAGCAGGAAATTGCCGCCTATGAAAATCAGCAAAACAAAATTAAACAGACAGAACGGTTTATTGAAAGATTCAGAGCCAAAAACACAAAAGCCACACAAGTGCAATCAAGGATTAAAATGCTCGATAAACTCAATGTTATTGAAATTGAACCTGAAGATAAACAAACTATAAATTTTCGTTTTCCACCCGCTCCCCGTGCCGGTGATGTAGTGATTGAAACAACAGATTTATCAAAAGCATACAACACTTATTTAGTTTTAGATAAAATCAATTTTACTGTCTTACGAGGCGAAAAGATTGCATTTGTGGGTAAAAACGGCGAGGGTAAAACAACTTTGGCAAAAGTTTTTAATAATGAAATAGATTACACAGGTAATCTGAAAATCGGACATAATGTTTCAATTGGATATTTTGCTCAAAATCAGGATAAAACATTAGATAATAATCTGACTGTCTTTCAGACACTCGACCACATAGCAGTTGGTGATATAAGAACACAGCTTCGTAAAATTCTCGGTTCATTTTTATTCAGTGATGATGATGTGGAAAAAAAAGTTTCTGTACTGTCGGGTGGAGAAAGAGCCAGACTTGCATTGGCAAAGTTGATTTTGCAGCCTTACAGCCTTCTTATTCTTGATGAGCCGACAAACCATCTTGATATGCCTGCAAAAGATATTCTAAAACAGGCATTGCTAAAATATGACGGTACAGTGATTCTTGTTTCTCACGACCGCGATTTCCTCGAAGGTTTAGCTCAAACTGTTTATGAATTCAGAGACAAAAAAATTAAACAGTACAAAGGCGACATTAACTATTTCCTCGAAAAGAAAAACCTAGAATATATAGACCAGTTAAACATTAAAAAAGCAGCAAAAAATAATGAAATCAAACCGGAAACTTTAAATAAAGACGAATATTTTTTTAAAAAAGAAAAGAAAAAGATATTATCGAAAATTCAGAGGCAAATTGAACAGGCTGAAAAAGATATTGAAAATTTCGAAAATAAAATTGCTGAAATTGAAAATGAACTTGCAAATCCAACAGGACAAATAACAGAAGATTTTTACAAAAAGTACGAAAACTTAAAAAAAGAACTTGAACAAAAAATCGGCTTGTGGGAAAAACTGCACAATGAATTGGAAGAGGCGGAAAAAAATGAGTAGAAAAGATATGTTGTTTAAAAACAGGTTTAGGTTTGAAACATTAAAAAGGGATATTCAGAAATACAGCTTAATAATGCGAATTAAGAGTTGAAATTCTACTGGCAGGTGGAAAACACCTGCCAGAGGCAAATTGCCTCAATCAGGTGCCTGTACTGTAAGTATCTCAACTGATTGCAAATATATACTGAACAAGTTGATATTCAACATCATTTTTAAACTCTTAATTCGCATTAATAATATAGAAGTATAATTTTTGACGCTTTTTATATTGCTGCACTTTCAGAGTCCTTCTAAAAGAAACTTGTTGAGGAGTCGCACTATGCAACTAATTTTTCATTTGTCTATTAAATATACAATTTTTTAGTTCCTTTTCAGGACAGGTTGAACAAGATTCCAAAGGAATGACTTTCATCTTTTAAATTTTCCAGATTACCTCAATATTAAACTGTTTTGCGTAGAAACGAGGATATTTATTTCATTATATGTTGATTAAATCATTGAATATCAACACAATTATTATTTTCAGAATCTACAAAAAAAATAACATTTCACTGAATCCTTTTATTTTAAAGCGATACAAGATTAAAAACAGGTTTTTTGCTGTTTTATGACAAATAATTGTTATTTATTATTTTGAAAGTTATAAATTTATATTTAGATTATGCTGTTTTAGCTTAAAAATAAGCATTTTGCGGCACAAAATTTTTGCACATAGCTCTAAAATGCATTTCTGTGCGTTCTGCTGCAATTAGTGTTAATTTGGCACTTTATATCAAAAAAACAAAATAAATGCGTTAAAACGCAAATTTGAGGCACTTTTTTGAAAAAAGTGATATTTTTTTGCTGAAAAACTGTCAGACACTTCCAAAAATGACTGAAATTTTTGACTTTTAACAGGTTTGCAAGTTAACAACTTGGGTTTATTGTTGTATTTATTACATAGTCTTAAACGAATGGTGAACAGTCGGGAACAATGGAATTCCAAGACAAAAGTCTTAATTATTTTACTACCACCAGTCGAAAGACTGGCGGGAACGGGGTGTGGTTTCATTTCACAAAAAAAATATTTTATTTTGAAAAACATTTGTATTTTTGTAAAAAAGAGAAAAAATAACGGTATAATGCTAATTGCAAACGAAAAAAACAGATTATCGAAGTAATTTCTGTTTTAAAAATTATTTAAACATTTGAAAATTAATAATATGTGGAGTGAATTAGATAAACTAAATAAAGAATATAAAAACCTTAATTTGCAAGATGTAATTGACTATGATAAATTTTGCATTATTTCAATAGTGTGGCATTCTACGAAAATTGAAGGTTGTTCGTTAACAGAAACTGATACAAAAGTTTTATTAGAAAATGATATTACAGCAGCAGGCAAGCCACTCAAAGACCATTTAATGATTAAAGATCATTTTGCTGCATTTCAATTTATTAAAGAACAAGCTAAAATGAAACGCAAATTGTCTGTTGAATTTATTCAGGAAATTTGCGGGCTTGTAATGAAAAATACCGGAAGTTCAACAAATACGGTTTTAGGTAATTTTGATACATCAAAAGGTGATTTGCGTCTTGCACAAGTTTACGTGGACAAAAAATATTTTCCTGATTATAAGAAGGTTCCAAGATTATTAGAACAATTTTGTAATTCTATAAACGAGAAAATTGATCTTGTAAAAGATACAGAAATATTGAAACTTGCAGCAGATGTTCATTATAATTTTGTAAATATTCACCCGTTCGGAGACGGAAACGGAAGGACATCAAGATTATTGATGAATTATATACAACAATATCACAATGAACCATTGATAAAAATATTTACAGAAGATAGAGCTGAATATATTGATGCATTAAACGAAACTGAAGAAAAAGAGAATTTGGGAATATTTCGTGAATTTATTGGAAAACAAGAAGTTAAATTTCTTAAAGCAGAAATTGATAAATATAAAAAACTCAATAAGGGATTTATCGTGATGTTCTGATAATTATTCAATTTTTCATAACTTATTAGAATAGTGTATAGTGCATAGTAATAAATTGTAAAAAAATCTTCGATTAACTAATTATTCCACTTTTTTTTAATAATTTAGTTTAACTAACCTACATTGATTTATAACTGAAAAAAATAAAAATGCGAATCAATCTAAAAAAAAGTAAACTATGTTTTACATTTTTTGTTTAAAAAATTTTGTTTATAAAATATAATATTTTATATTTGTCTGATATTTAGCAAAATGTAAACACACACACAATGAAAAAAACACTTTTACTTTTATCAATCGTTGTTTTGATAGGCTGTTCAAAAAGCAAAGAGGTACTTAAAGATGTTTCAAAAATAAAAACGGAAAGAAAAATTCTTCAAACCGGAATTGCAACCTGGTATGGTCCCGGCTTTCAAGGTCGCAAAACATCAAGCGGAGAACGCTATGATATGTACTTGTTTACCGCAGCACATCGCGAGATGCCACTACAATCAATAATCAAAGTTACAAACGTTAAAAACGGCAGATTTGTAATAATCCGCGTAAATGACAGGGGTCCTGTAAACTCAAATTTAATCCTTGATTTATCAAAAATTGCGGCAAGTAATCTTGATATTACCAGAAAAGGTTACGGAAAAATAGAAATTGAAGTTCTCGGAGACAGCTCAAACCCGCTTGAAAAACTTTTTGATGTATATAGAAATATGGGGAATGAGATTTTTACCGACATTGAAATATAAATTATAAAGCAATCAAAAATATACTTATTTCGTTTGTTTCCTTTCTTATCAAAAATTAATATTTTTGCCTGAAATAAATTTAAGAATGAGAAACAAAATAATAATTGGTTTACTGCTGATTTTTACAACCGGTTCGGTTTATTCGCAATTTACAGTAAATTCACCTTTCTGCAGACAAACAGAATTTAATATTCATCAGGATTCATCAGCACATACACAAATCAAACCCAATTTATATATTGCTGATACAGCTAATAGTCATAATCGTCATATAAGTATCAATCCATTGATACTATCAGAACAAAGCATAGATGTTTTAAATAAAAGTTTATTTTATAATTTCTACATTGGAGCAATATTTAAGAGCCATTTTACAAAAAAAATATTTTTAAATTTTGCTTATTACTATGGAGTAAATAAACCGCTCGACTTTTTGGTAAAATACAATGACAGTTTGAATGTTGTCCCGAATTTTGGCAGGGTTTCAAGCCAAAAGAATAATAATTACAGATATGGCAGTTTTATAGGAAATTTTATATATAAACCTGCTGATTACATATATTTTGAAGCCGGTAACGGAAAAACATTTATCGGCGACGGTTACAGAAGTTTACTTTTGTCTGACCATTCTTCTGCTTATCCATATTTCAAAACTACTGTTGAAGTGTGGAAGGTCAAATACTTTTATATGATTGCCCGACATAAAAATTATGATTTACGTTTTCCGGATAAAGATTTAATGCCCAAATATACTTTTACTCATTATTTAAGTTTTAACCTGCACAAAAGATTTAATATTTCCCTGTTTGAAACAGTAATTTCTTCACCATACGATTCAATGCTTTTGAAGCGTGGAATAGAATTTAGTTATCTTAATCCTGTGATTTTTTTGCGTCCTGTTGAATATTCACTTGGTTCGCCGGACAATGTGCTTGTCGGATTTTCGGGACACCTTAAAATTTTCAAATCAGGTATGCTCTACGGACAAGTTTTTATTGACGAGTTCATTTTATCGCACATAAAATCAAAAGATGAATATTGGGACGAAAAATACGGAATTCAAGCAGGTATGAAATTTTACAAATTTCTTGGCATAAAAAATCTTTATTTTCAGGCTGAAGCAAATGCAGTCAGACCATATACATATTCTCACGCAAATCCTATTTTGTCATACAGCAATTTATATCAACCACTTGCACATCCATTGGGTTCAAATTTTGTCGAAGGTTTGGGAATAATCGGTTATAAGTTCAAAAATTTTTACTTTCAAACAAAAGTAGTTTACGCAAAATACGGCGAAAATGACACATTAAACTATGGCAGAAATCCGCATTTATCATATATCAGCCGAATTGACGACGAAAATATAAATTGGCTGCAGGGTGTTCCAAGTTCTTTAAAATATGCTGATTTGATGTTAGGTTACAAAAAATGGGATATTCAATTTTCAATAAATTTTATTTACAGAGAAGTTTTCAGCGCATTAGACAAACAGAAAAATATGCTTGTTCAATTTAATATCGAAACGCCTGTTTTTAATAATTATTCAGACTGGAACTAATCTCCGCAGTTACTACATTTGTTGTAAGTAATAAAATAATTGTTTTTACCGTTTTTCCCTGTCGAAAAAGAAGAGATTTCTTTTATATCGGCTCTGGGGTCAAATTCTCTGATTGCTTCGATTTGTTTTTGAGTTAAAATAAAAACATAAGAAGTATCGCTTTTGTATTTTGCAATTATCGAATTATCATCGTAATCTTCCGTAATAGGAACATCAGGCAATTTAGTTTCAAGATAAAACGGTAAACTCGGCGGTTTTGCATATCTGTTGCAAATAACAATTTTTTCGGGTGTATTATTCGAGGCAATGTATTCAGCAACTCTTTTGGTGCTGTTTTTCATATCATCAATTGCCGGTAATAAAACAGTCAAGCCGAGAAATGTAAAAATGAAAGCCGAAACAAGAGTTAAATTGGCAAATTTTTGCATCTTATTTTTAATAATTAAAATATTATTGCATAATGAAGCAAAAAATAAAACAAAAGGTGTGAAAATCAACAAAAATTTTGCAAAAAAACTAAAATAATGAGGAATTAAATTGAAAACAGCCCAAATTGCAGCTATTGTTATCGAAAAAGTAATAAAAGTCTGAAAAAAAGAGCTGATTTTTATAATTTGATTTTTATTGTTCTGTTCTGAAAAAAAAACGGAAATTTCTTTGGCAATTAGCATTGCAATTGCAGGGTAAGCCGCAACAACATAAGCCGGCAATTTACTTTTAAGAAATTCAAAAAACAACCAACCGGAAATTAACCAGATTAATAGTAAAAATGTATTTTCGTCTTTTTTCCTGAATGATTTAAAAGCTCTCACAAATGCTGACGGCAACAAAGAAAGATACGGAATAAAAAACACGATAAAAGTTGCTATAAAATACCCGGGAGGTCCGGTTTGACTAAAAACAGATTCATCAACACGTTTCAACACATACCAATCAATCAGCCAACTGACAAATTCTCCGTTGTCTGTTTTCCAAGCGGCATTACCCCACAAAAAAAGAGGGACTAATGCAATAAAACCGAAAATCCAGGGATGTAAGCGTATTAAATTCAAACGGTTTTTATGAAAAATAAAAAGCAGAATAATCATAAAACCTGCAAAAATTAAAATAGGTGGTCCTTTGACCAAAAGTCCCATTGAAACAGCAAACCAAAAAATTAATACTTGAATGAATGATTTTTTACGTAAAACTTCTATCAATGAAAATGCGGCTAATGTATGAAAAAGCAATAATAATCCGTCTGTAACAGCCATTTTACCAAGCATAGGAATAAAAATTGAGGTGCCAAGAACAAAAGAGGCTATTAGTGCCTCTGTCTGTTTCAACCACTTTTTACCATATAAATAAATCAGCAAATAGACTAAAAAGACAGCAAGAGAACTAAAAAAACGAACAGCAAATTCATTGTAACCGAAAAAACGATAAGAAAAACTGATTAACCAAAAATGTAAAGGGGGTTTCCTGTGAACATCAGACCACATAAATTGTGGCACCACATAATCGCCGGTTTCAAGCATTTTTTTTCCAAACCCTGCATAAGCGGCTTCGTCCTGATCCCACAAAGAAACAGAATTATTGCCTATAAACAAAATTCCGGCAAGTAAAACAAAAAGTATAACAATATTAAGTCGTTTAATGTGCATTTTTATAGTTTGTCAATTCCTGAAATATTTCTTCCAACTTCTTTTCCTTTTTTTGCATCGACAAAATTATAATTTTATTTTTTACGGCAAATTCAAAAATTTCGGAACGTATATCTGTCTTACTTTGAATAACATAGTTATTGTTTTCGACAGGTAATACTTTAACTGCATTTTCAATTTTCATTAAACTGTCAATGTCAATTTCAGAATCAAATTCCACCCAAATTGAGACTAACACATTTTTGGAAGCGGCTTGGATATTGCTTCTAATTTCGTTAGCAACTATTTTCCCCTGATTTATAATTATAATCCTGTCGCAAATAGCTTCAACTTCCTGCATCAGATGAGTTGAAAGCATAACTGTTTTTTCTTTGCCAATTTCCGAGATAAGATTTCTGATTTCGATTATTTGGTTAGGGTCAAGACCGGTTGTGGGTTCATCTAAAATCAAAACTTTGGGATTATGAATCAAAGCTTGTGCAAGTCCGACTCTTTGTTTGTAGCCCTTTGATAAAGCACCAATTTTTTTATGCTGTTCAATACCAAGTCCGGTTAAGTCAATTATATTTTCAATAATTTTTTTTGTAGCTTTTATTTTATAAATTCCTGCTGAATATTCAAGAAATTCTTTAATATACATTTCAGGATAAAGAGGATTTAATTCCGGCAGATATCCAATTTGACGTCGTATTTCCAATGAATTTTCAAAAATGCTTAAATCGTTTATAAACGCTTCGCCGGAAGAAGCCGGCAAAAAACCGGTCAGAATTTTCATTGTAGTTGATTTACCGGCACCGTTTGGTCCGATAAATCCTGCAATTTCACCTGTTTTTATTTCAAAACTTATGTTATCAATTGCTTTCTGCTCGCCATAAATTTTAGTTAAATTTTTAATTTTGACCGACATTTATATGAAATTATTAAGTTATATTTGCGTTTTAGAAGTACAAAAATAAATTTTATCACCGTTTAAAAAACAGAAAATGAAAAAAATAATTATAATTTTAATAATTTTTATTACACTGCCTGAAATAATTAAATCTCAGGAAAATTTTACTGATGTAAAACCTTTTTATTTTTTCGGTGTAAGAATAATAACTACCTCAAATGGTGTTTGCCAGTATTACACTCTATATGCCCCTGACGGAAAAATAATAGATGTTCAGCCAATGACTAAAAAAGATTTTTTAAAACAAGCTCAAGGCTTGGAAAAATCAGATGCAAACCCAAAATCGGAAGACTTTTTTACAAAATTCAATGTGATTGATAGTGCAAAATTAATGAATAATGTTATCAGCGATATTTATCCGGTTCCCGAAGATGAGCAATTATATACATACAAAAAAAACACACGTTACAGAAACAGTATAGAGGCGATCGCAGAGGAAACAATAAACAATTTATGGAAACTAAGATTTGCAGTTTATCCTTTTGCTTCCGGCTCACTAGACACAGTCGGTTGGACTAATAACTTTGAAAATGACTATATGCCCAAACCTGAACAATTAGAAATTTTAAAAACTTACGGTCTTGAACAAATAAACGGTTTTATTTGGGGTGAAAATCTTTTCAGATTATTAAAAGACATCAGAAATCCAAGCTGGATAGAAGATTATAAAAATGCAGGGATTGAATGATGAATGATGAATATCGAATGATGAATGATGAATGATGAATGATGAATG
>DYKL01000576.1 GCA_020722645.1 Acetofilamentum sp.
TAGGGTCTGCTTCTTGCTTCGTGCCTCGCAATGACGTTTGCCTCGCAGAGACGTTGTGCTTAATTGTTTCATTGCTTAATCATTCGATATTCATCATTCATCATTCATTATTCATTATTCATCATTCGTTATTAAAAAAACACTTCTCTTTTCAGGTTTATTGGAATTTTTCTTTTAAATTCTGATTTCAAATGTCTTTGAATAACAGGATGATTTTCATATTTGTTATTTTTATTTATCAGATAATCAATCAAAATTTCATCAACTTCTTTATAGCTCGAAGCTTTCAACTGGTCTAAGTCAGAATTAGTAATTCCGAGACCATCAGTCGGAACGGCATTTATACAAGCTTTAAGTGCAGATTTTTGCTTTTCGTTTGCTTCATTTTCAGCAATATATTCAGACATTTGATAAACTTCTGTCTTCCATAACTGTTGTATCATTCCGTAATCGCCAACATCACCGTGCAAAGTCCAGAAGCCCAGCAATAATTCAGTCAGATTATCAGTTGACAAAACCATTCCTTTATGTTTAGAAGCCAGTTCGTAGAGATAAATCATTCTCATACGGGCTTTAATATTACCCATTCTCAATTTAAAACCAAAATCTTCAAAGTTTTCGGATTCAAAATTTTCTATTAAACTGTTTCTGATTTGTAAGTATGAATTTGTTAAATCAACGTGTTTGTAGTTAGTAACATAACATTCACCAATCATAGTACCGCGTTTGTTTTCATCTGGTTTATTTGATTCTATTGCAATACTTCTTCCTATAAATTCTATGTTGTTCTTTATACAAACATCATAAGCCAAAGCAGCACACAAAGCACTGTCAATACCTCCGGACAAACCTAAAACCAATGCTTTTAAATTATTGTCTGTCAAATATTTCTTTAATTCATTTCTGATATTTGAGACTGCTTTTTTAAAATCTTTTACAATTTCCATATTTTTTATATTTTTGGAAAAATTTTTGATTGCAAATAACGTAATTTTTTCAGTTTTTTCAAAATCATTTATACATTATGTCATTTTTTTTGAATTATTTGATAATTTTACAAATTATTTTAATATTTATGCAGATAATTTTTGAGCAGATTGGTACTATTTATTCTCCTTTTAAAACAAAAGAAGGAATGCCAATTCAACCAAGTGGAGCAAACGGCGTAAAAGGGAAAATAGTTTTGGAAAAAAATATCAGGAAGGTTTGACCGATTTAAACGGATTTTCGCATATAATTTTGCTTTATTATTTCAATAAATCAACTGATTATAAATTACTTACAAAACCATTTTTGGACAACAATATTCGAGGTGTTTTTGCAACAAGAGCACCTCAAAGACCAAATCAAATTGGATTTTCTGTTGTAAAACTGTTAAATATATCTGAAAATGTGCTTGAAATTGAAAATATTGATGTGATTGACCAAACATCTCTTATAGACATCAAACCATATATTGCTGAGTTTGACGTTTTTAATATGGAAAAAGAAGGTTGGTACCAAAATGCAAAAAACAAAGTTCAAAATTATTTACGCTCTATTCCGCAATATTAAGATGCTGATATAAATATAGTCCGTAAGACTAAA
>DYKL01000577.1 GCA_020722645.1 Acetofilamentum sp.
TTATTTTCATTCTATTGGTGTGAGAACTTTAAGGTTCTCATGGGTGTTTCATCTTTTCTATATTCATTTTTTATTTAATTATTTTTTCACTAAACATGAAGACCCATAAAGGTTGGCTTAAAAACTCATCTTCTCTAATCAAATTTAATAGCTTTGACAGGGTCAATTTTTGTAATCAGGTATGATGGTACCAACAATACTATAAATGTAAGTCCTATCATTCCGACATTTACAGCCAGAATTTTTAAAATATTTATCTCTAAGGGCACATAATCAACATAATAAAGCTCGGGATTCAAAGGCATAATATGTGTAAAATACTGAATTAAAATTGTGCCGATTCCTATTAAATTGCCCCAGAACAATCCTTTTAGTAAAATATGTAATCCGTTGTAAATAAATATTTTACGAATAGACCAGTTCTCCGCACCAACAGCTTTTAAAACGCCTATAGTTCTTGTTCTTTCTAAAATCAGAATTAAAAGTGCAGTAATCATATTTATTGATGCTATAACAACCATAATAATCAGTAAAACAACTGCATTCATATCCAGCAGGCTAAGCCAGTCAAAAATTTGCGGATATAATTCTTTCAGAGATGAAACTTTAAGCTTTTCGCCTGAAATGTCAAATTTGAAGCCTATTTCCCTGACAACTTTTTCGTAAATTTTATCTATGTTTTTAAAATTTTCGATGATGATTTCGTAACCTGTTACCTCCTCGTTTTCGTATATATTCCAGTTGTTGAGTTTTTGAACATCGTGAATATCAGCTAAAACATACATTTTATCAAATTCAGACATTCCTGTGTTGTAAATGCCGACAATTTTATATTTGCGCATACGTGCTTGATCATCAATAAAATACATGTGCAGATAATCGCCGGTATCTAAATCTGTAATTTTTGAAATTTGTTCTGAAATAACTACGTCTTTTTCGGTTTTTTGAGATTTGACAACATTAAAATGATTACCTCTGACAAGATTTTCTTCAAAAAAAGACCAGTCAAAATTCTCATCAACGCCTTTAAGCACAACTCCTTGAGTTTCAGTTTCTGTTTTTATCAAACCTGCTTTAAGAGTAAAAGTCTGTACGTGCTTTATTCCTTCTATGCTTTTCAGGTTATTTATTGTTTCTTGGCTTTTGATAATTGGATTTGTTTCAAAAGAATTGTTGGAGTCGTGCTTTGTAACGACAATGTGAGTGCCAAAACCTACCAATTTATTCCTAATTGCGCTTTTGAATCCGTCAAGTATTGAAATTGAAAGCAACATCACAATCAAACTAAGCGAAGTAGCTATAACTGCAATACGAATGAAAAGGTGTGATAAGCTTTTGTTTTGTTTCGATTTGCTTATTCGTTGTGATATTAAAAATTCAAAATTCAATTATAAAATTTTAGTTTGCAAAAATGCATAAAATTTTATTATTTTCAAAAAAATATTGAGTTCAAAGTGCATAGTGCATAGTGCATAGTGCATAGTGCATTGTGCATAGTGCATTGTGCATAGTGCATAGTTAATTGTGCATAGTTAATTGTGCATAGTGCATTGTGCATAGTGCATTGTGCATAGTGCATAGTGCAT
>DYKL01000096.1 GCA_020722645.1 Acetofilamentum sp.
TTGCTAATTGACTAATTTGCTAATTGACTAATTTGCTAATTTGCTAATTGACTAAATTTTTTAAAATATAATTTGTTAGAAAGAATATTTATTTTAATTTTGCAAAACTTTTTTGAAATGATTTAAGCGGGTGTGGTGAAATTGGCAGACACGCTAGACTTAGGATCTAGTGCCGCGAGGCTTGTGGGTTCGAGTCCCTCCACCCGCACAAAAAAAAGGCTGAATTAACAGCCTTTTTTTAATTTTCTTTTTTCTTAATGCCATCTTTCCATTTTTCAGTAAGAATAACTTCACTTTTTTCGTCATAATAATTCCATTTCCCGTCTTTTAGACCATCTTTAAATTTACCGGATATTTTTATTGTGCCTGTTCTGTAATAATATTCTACATCTCCGTCCTTAAGTCCGTCTTTATACATTACATTTGCCTTTCTTGCTCCATTATCATAATATTCTTTATATGTGCCATCAGGCATGTTGTCTATGAAAAAAACTTCTGCACGCTGCGTATTTTCTGTGTCATCATAGTAAAAATAAGCGGTTCCGTTAGCCATTCCATCTTCATAGTTTACTGCACTTTTAATATGTCCGCTTTCATAGTATGAACGCCATAGTCCGACAGGTTTTGATTCAAAAACTTTACCTTCGTACATTATATTTTGATTAATATCCGAAAAACTAACTGAAAAATCTCCATCAGAAACATCTTGAGGTAAAACGACCAAAAAACCGGAAGAATCAATATAATCTGTAAACAAATCCTGTTGAGTTTCATTTTCTATTTTTTGGGTAATATCTTCAAAATAAGCTTCATTGTCGTATTCAGCCAATAATTTTGTTTCAAACATATCGCCTTTACTTATTAACTGAAAACCTATTCTTGCGAAACTCATAATAAGTTCTTCATTTTCTCTCAAATCATCACGTTCTGCCGAAGGAGTAAAATATAATAAAGTTTGAAACATTTTAGGCATCATAATAAAAATTCCGATTGTTGATTTAACGTTAAATTCATCAATAAAATTCTGGAATTTTTCATCATTTGAAAGAGTTCTTCCAACGGTATAGTCGTCAATAATCTGGTGTAAAACCTCTTGTGAATTTGAAAAAACAACGTAATCACCAATAAAAGTATAATAAGGTTCATCAATACCTTCGAACAATTTTCCGAAAAACGGTTTAAAAAATCCTTTTTGTTTTAGAAATCTGATTTCGTAATTTTTATAATTGTAATCATCGAATTTAAAAGGTGACCATTTTTTAATCTGTTTAATAATAGAAGTTAAACCTTCTTTTGCAAGATTAATGTCGTTTGTGTGAATAACTAATGCAATATCTTCCTGTTTTGAAAGCGAAGATAAAGGGCGGATTTTAAACAATGCTATTTCATTGCCAATCCAGGAAAAGAAATCGTTTTCAATGTCAATTTTGATGATGTTTTTCATTAAATCCATTGCTTTGTCAATATCTTGGGCATCTTCGGGGAAATTCTTTTTATATTCGTTCATCAGATTGTCGTAAAAAACATTATAATCGTTAAAAGTGATTGAAATATAAGCGGCAGCCTGATCTGACATAATCTGGTAAGCAGTCATTTTCCCGGGTTCTACGTTTGCCAATGCCTGAATATAAGAACCTGCGGTATCAAGATTTGCATAACCTTCGAGTAAAAGTTTATTTTTAAAAACATCAAAATTCAAAACCGAAAAAGCGAGCGAATTTGATAGCATTGCGATTGTTTCATCTGTTTCGGTAAGAAAAGTAGAAGTGAAATCATCTAATTGTGAATAATTTGCGTATATTTTGAACAATTTTCTTTGCGGGATTTGTTCCATAATACGAACAAAATTTTTGTTGTTTTTCCAATGATTGTCGTATAGCTGTTCGAGAGATTTTTGAATTATTGCACCATTGAAAGAAACAAGCAATATATTATCGGCAAAAGTTATAAAAATTTTAAATTCAGGGTCTTTTTCATCAACCATTTGAATTATCGTATATTTACCTTTATCGTTTTTAAACTCATTGCGGGTGATTTTAAAACCGCTTATCAGGTCAATCATTTTTTCAAGGCTTTGTACAGTCGAACTGCCTTTTTCCAAATCAACGGCAAACAAAAAATCCCATTCTTTTGGTGAGGACATAACTCCGGCAACCACAAGTTTACGGTTTTTCAATAGCATTTCGGCTACTGCATTAGAATCAAGAAAACTGTTTACTGTTTCGATATCTTCGTTTAAGTCAGCAAAATAATCTGTTTGAACTAAATATTGCCACAATTCACTATTATTGATTGTTGTCCACGCTTCACTCAGGTTCGTTGTTTCTACAATAAAAACAGCATCTTGCGGTATAGTGTTAAAAGCATCTACCGATCCTTTTGAAGCAAAATATTTCAGATAAGCAAAATATCCGACAGCCCCAATAACTACAAGCAGAATCAAGAACAGTAAAAATTTTAAAAATTTTTTCATGTGTGTGTGTTTTAGATAAAGTTTGTATTACTTTTTGACAAAAATAATTGATTTATTTTAGTTTCCAAAATTTCTTTTAAATAATTCGTTGATATTTAATGCGATAGTAAAATTATGAGTACTTCCGGCAAGGTGATATTTAGCAATTGCGTAGTTAAAGCTGAATTTTTTAACATTTATTCCTAAACCACCTGAAAAACCACTTAAACCGGTTTTGGTAGTAAGTTTAAGTTCTTGTCTTCTCTGATAATTAAAACCGAAAGCGATATAAAAATATTTTGAAGGAATTATTTCTGCTCCAAATATTAAATGTCTGAATGTTAAATCTGCAATATTTCCAACTTTGTCAGTGAATTGTTGTTGTGTCTGTTGAGATAATATATTATTTTCAGGATTTACATATCCCAAATCAGGTTTATTCAGATGATGAGCCAAAACCGAAAATCTGAAAGGAGCATGAGCAAACTTTTGGGTAAAACCAATTTGAATATCAAACGGAAGTGGTTCATAATTGTTTGGTGTGTAGGGTTTTATCTGACTTCCTAAATTTCTGATAACTAAACCGGCAGTAGTCAATTTATTCCTTGAAAAATAAGAAAGACCAATATCTGTGGCTATCCCAAAAGAAGTATAAGATTCGTAATTTGAAAAAACAGGTTTTAAAACAATTCCAACAGTAAAAAATGAGTCAATTTTATTAGCCCAGGCGAAATTTATTGAATAATCGGCAGCTGTAAAATCTCCGGTAATATTTCCAAGTTCATCGGCGGCAATAAAATCACCGTAGTTGATATACTGAATTCCAACAGCAAAATATCCGAATTTTGATTTTGAAAAATTGTAAGATGAATATCCCCAGTTAATATCAGTAAAATAATTTACATAACTGAAATTAAGATGATTAGCTGTAGAGCTGTCCATTAGAGCCGGATTTGAAAAAACAGAGTTAGGTTCTGACAAAGACACATTTGAGCCACCCAAAGCCGCAATATGTGCTGAATTTGTAAGGTCAAGAAACTTGTAGGTAGAAGTGCCGCCAATTTGCGAAAAAACAAATGTCGGAAAAAAAAACAGTACAAAAATGAGTCGTTTCATTATTATTGCTTTTATTTAATGCAAAAATATAAAAAAATTAAAGATATAATCTTAAAAAATTTGAATTATGAAGATTTTTTAATTTTGTTTTTCAAGAAAGTACTGATTATTTATCAAAATTTTTAATTTTGTGCAATATGTAAAATAATCAATATGATAACATTTATTAAAACGCCTATAGGAAATTTAAGAGTTACATATAAAAATGAAACTTTAGTTGAAGTTAAATCGGTTGAGGGAGATCACAATGAAAATAAAAAACTGCAAAATGAAGCAGAAAAACAAATTATTGAATATTTTGATGGAAAAAGAACTGTTTTTGATTTAAAATACGAGCTGTCGGGTACTGATTTTCAAAAAAAAATCTGGAAAGAAATGATAAAAATCCCTTTCGGTTCGACAATGAGTTACAAAGAATTAGCTGAAAAAATCGGCAAACCAAAAGCATACAGGGCAGTCGCCAATGCAGCCGGTAAAAATCCATTGCTTATAATTTGTCCTTGTCATAGAGTAGTAGGAAGTAAAAGCATCGGAGGTTTCAGTTGCGGGATTGAAAAAAAAATAATTTTAATGAAACTTGAAGGGATAATATACTGAAAATGTGTTAATTTGAAAATTTGAAAATGTGTTAATTATTTGATAATCCGGTATTTAATGAATTATGAAAGTAAATAAATAAACCGTTGTGAGTATAAAATAAAAGGCTGCCACAAGACAGCCTTTCTTAATTATTGTTTGTATTTATTAAAATTTTGCTCTACGGTCAATAATAACTACAGCATCTTTAAGAGCAGTATAAACTTGGTAAGAAGCTCTCTGCTGTAAAGCAGCTTTCATTCTCATTTTTTGTACACCTAAATCTTCGGGTGTTAACGGTTGAGCTTCAGTAACAGAAACAACCTTTAAGAAATAAGCTCCATTAGCACCTTTAATAGGACCATAGATTTTATCTTTTTCCATTTTTTGAATTGTTCCGATAACAATAGGTTCGTAGCCGATTGTAGCAAGCTGAAATGCATTGAATGCAACATTAGGTAAACTTAACTTTTGTGTTCCAATTTTTGCTGCAAAAGCATCTAAATCGCTAACTGTTTGATTTTCAAAATATTCTTTGTAAATTTTTTCTACCTTTTTCTTTTGAATAACAGAATTTTCGACCTGAGTTTTAACTTTTTCTAATGATAAATAACCAAGTTCGTTAATATTTTTGACCATTGCAATAACATATTTATTGCCCATTTCAAAAACAGTCGAAACTTCGCCTTGTTTAGCACCAAAAGCCCAATAAACAATATTTCTTACGTTGTCAAGACCGGGAATTGTATATGTTCCTTGCGAAATGTCAGTAGCCTCTCTTCTGACGAACTTTTTATCCATAATAACTTTATCAAAAGCTTCTTCGTTAATGGCTTCTGTTCTTATACTCATAGCATAAGAATACATTTCGTCGTAGGTTTTTTGGCTTGGTGTTATTTCAACTCTGATGAAAGCTAATTTGTATTTGGGAACTTTGTTTTTTTGTTCTGTAACTTGAATAATATGGATACCATAATCAGTTTCTACAGTTCCTATTTCTCCAATATTTTTTTCAAAACAATAGTCGTTAAATTCAGTAACCATAGAACCTTCGGTAAAATCTTCGTAAAGACCGCCGTTTTCTTTTGAACCCGGGTCATCACTGTACTGAAGGCAAAGCATATCAAAATTACCACCGTTTTTTAATACTTCCATCAAACTGTCAGCAACAATTTTTGCTCTTTCAATTGTTCCGATTTTTGGATTTTGTGGCGAAATCAAGATGTGTTTGGCTGAAACAGTGTCAGGTCTTGATTCAACAATATCAACTAATTTAACAACATTGTAAACACCGTACTCGAAATATGGACCGAAAACAGTATCTTTTTTGAAAGTCAGAATCAAAGAATCCAAAACTGAATTCTGAAGTTCATTCAAAGTGTAATATTTAACTACTTCAGGTTGTGAAGATTTAAGATTTACAACACTTTGTTCATCATCAGAAGTTTTTATTTCCTGAACATACTGTTTAGCTTTGTCAAATGCTATAAGAGAGTCGCTTGATGTTGGAATAATATCAAAAACAATGTAAGACAAATCTCGTGTTTCTGTTTTGTTTTTGAACATATTCAAATGACTTTCGTAATATTCTTCAAGTTCGGCTTCTGTTGCTTTAATTGTAGTATCGGTAATTTCATTGAAAGTTTTTCCGACAAGTTCAATATTTACTGTAAATTTTCTCTCAATATTATCTTCTTCAACCTCTAATGAAGTAACGTACAAACTTTTTGTGATTAAAGCCTGATATTTATTATATTTTCTATCTAATTTGATATAGTTTTCAATATATATCCACAAGTTCATAATTTGCGGATCCTGTTCCAGATTTTGCAAAATATTGATAACTAATTGCTTATCAAACATACCGGTCTCAGGATTTACAAAAGTCTGAGCTACAAGAGGATGAATTTTGTTGCCGATAACCATATCGCTTAACTCTTCTTTTGAAATTTCGATACCTAAATCATCGTAGGTTTCTTTAAGCAAAGCTTCACGAATTACTTGTTCCCAAACGCTTGACCTTATTTGTTGAGCGACTTGTTCATCTAAACTTTCAGCACCTTGCATAATTTTATAATACTCTTCGGTTTGAGTAACCATATTTTCATACTCCTGATAATTTATATCTTCATCGTTAACCGAAACAATACTTAAATCTTGACCTCCAAATAAAGCTTTCCCTGAGTTTATCATATCACCCAAAATAAAAGCCAATAAAGCAAGACCAATTACAATTGCCAACAATTTACCCTTTTTACGAATATTTTCTAATGTTGCCATTTTTTTGTTTTAACAAATACTTAAAAATGAATACTGATGGTTAGCAGTCCACACTAACCATATTTAATTTTTTTCGATATACGTGGACGTAAATCTTTTAAAAACGGTTTGAAATATTATCTTTTGTGCTGTGGTTCGTCTGCTACCGATAATTTTTTTCTTCCTTTGTTTCTTCTGCTGTTTATTACTTTACGACCATTTTTAGTTGCCATTCTGTTTCTAAAACCGTGTTTATTTTTCCTTTTTCTTAATGAAGGTTGAAATGTTCGTTTCATCTTATATCAAATTTTAAATGTTATTAAATTTCTTTTTAAAACGGTTTGCAAAAATAATTTTTTTTATTTTTATGCAAAAAATTAAACATAATCTTTTTTTTAATTTCGAAAAAGCAAATATTTAAACAACTGATTATCAATAATTTAACATAAAATAAATATTTTTATTTTTATAGAAAATTATAGATATTAAAATTAGTTTATATTTTTAACAGTTCAATTTTAATCAATAATTCGTTAATTTTTCAATTAGCAAATTAGCAAATTATTGATTTTCAATCAACTACTAATTTGTTATACATACAAAATCAATTTACTGAATATTAACGAATTACTTCAAAATATACCGAACTATTGTTAATAAAAATTTATGGAATTAGAAGATTTAAAATATTCACCTGTAATATATAAAAATTTGATGCAGAAACGCATTTACAAGGTGCTGATTGTTTGCAGCTCTTATGATGCTTTTATTATTGAAGAAGACGGCAGAATTGACGAACAGATTTTTAATGAATATGTAGCTTTGAATCTTAGATATCCTCCAGAGTTTATTGTTGTTCACTCAGCAAAAGCTGCATTTAAAGAACTTGAAAAAGGGGATATTGATTTGATAATTACAATGCCAAGTATGCGAGGGATGGATATTTTCGAGTTTGCCGAAAAATCGAAAGAACACTACAAAACAATTCCTATTGTTATGCTAACTCCTTTTTCCAGAGATATTTCGCTGAGAGTACAGAAAGAAAATTTAAAAAATATTGATTTTATTTTTTCTTGGCTTGGAGATACTGACATAATGCTTGCCATAATCAAGCATGTAGAAGATATGTTGAATGCCGAAAATGACATATCTTATGGAGTTCAGGTTATATTACTTGTTGAAGATTCAGTAAGATACTACTCAAGTTTTTTGTCAATTATGTACCGAATTGTTTTTGAACACACAAAGGACCTTGAAGTTGAAACTCTCAACGAACACCAAAAAATGCTCAGGAAAAGAGGGCGTCCGAAAATTCTGATGGCACACACTTATGAAGATGCTATAAGATATTTTGAAAAATATCAGAATAATATTCTCGGAATCATTTCAGATGTAGGATTTCCAATAAACGGAAAAAGAAACAAAGATGCCGGCATTTTGTTTACAAATTACGTTTTAGATAAAAACTATCATATACCTATTTTGCTTCAATCGTCTGAAAAGTATAATAAACAAAGGGCAAAAGAATTAGGTGTCGGGTTTTTAGATAAATTTTCTTTGCAACTGGGTCATCAGTTGAGATGTTTTATGAGAGATTTTCTGGCTTTTGGCGACTTTATCTTTATAAATCCGGTTACAAAGACAGAAATTATGCGTTCTCCCGACTTGAAAAGTCTAAAAGATGCTATATACAAAGTTTCTGACAATTCATTGAGGTATCATTTAGTCAGAAATCACATTTCAAAATGGCTCAATACAAGAGCATTGTTTGGTTTGGGTAAATTTCTTGAACAATATTCTGTTGAAGAATTTTTAAATCTGAATCAAATCAGAGATTTCGTCTCACAAGCCATTGACAAATACAGAAAACAGGAAAGCAGCGGAGTTATAGCCGAATTTAATGATAAAACTTACGATAAATTTGTAAAATTTGCAAGAATCGGTGACGGAATGATAGGAGGCAAAGCCCGTGGACTAGCTTTTCTTGATGCTATTATTGAAAAACACAAAGATTTGTTCAAATTTCAGAATATTGAAGTTAATGTGCCAAAAACAGTCGTACTGACAACTGCTGTTTTCGACAGATTTATGACAATAAACAATCTTTTTGATTTTGCAATGTCAAATGTTTCGGACAAAGAAATATTCAGCCGTTTTATTAATTCTGAATTTCCACCTGAATTTTTACCGGATATAAAAATATTTCTAAAAGTAATAGAAAAACCCATTGCGGTTAGATCTTCCAGCTTATTAGAAGACTCTCAATATCAACCATTTGCGGGAGTTTACTCAACTTATATGGTTCCCTATTACAAATGTGAGTTTAAAACCACTCTCGAACTTTTAATAAAAGCAATCAAAGGTGTTTACGCATCAGTTTACTTTAATGAAAGCAAAGCATATATGGCAGCAACACATAATGTAATCGATGAAGAAAAAATGGCTGTTGTTTTGCAGGAAATATGCGGAACAGAGCATAACAATCGTTATTATCCAATAATATCGGGTGTTGCCAAATCAGTCAATTTTTATCCCATAGGCAGCGAAAAAACAGAAGACGGTATCGTGGACATTGCTTTTGGTCTTGGAAAACAAATAGTTGAAGGAGAACCGACATTGCATTTTTCACCTGCATCACCCGAAAAAATACTTCAGCTAACTGACCCTCAAACAGCTCTTCAGCAAACTCAAAAATCATTTTATGCAATTGATATAACACAAAAAGAATTCACAGAAGAAACAGACGACACCTTTAACCTTATAAAATATCGAATTGCTGATGCAGAACAAGATGAAACTATTGATTTTGTATCATCAAAATATGATTTTACAACCGACACATTAAATGACGGAATACACTACAAAGGGAAAAAAGTTTTGACTTTCAACAATATTTTGAAATACAAAAAATTTCCATTAGTTGATTTGCTAAATACTGTATTGAGAGTAGGCAGAAGAGAAATGGGAAATCCTGTTGAAATAGAATTTGCATTAGATTTTGATTTTAAAAAATCAGAAATTGTACATTTCAAACTTTTGCAAATAAGACCTGTCGTAACAAACAAAGAATCTCTGAAAATTGATTTGTCTTCATTTAATCAGTATGAAACAATAATTTTTTCGCCAAATGCAATGGGTAATTTTACTGTTAAAGATGTTTACGACATTGTTTATGTCAAACCCGAAACTTTTGATGCTACTTATAACCCACAAATTGCTGAAATAATAGGAAACCTGAATGAAAAATTTCTGAAAGAAAAAAAGAATTATTATCTTATTGGTCCCGGTAGATGGGGGTCACGCGACAGATGGCTTGGAATTCCGGTTAAATGGGCTCAAATTTCGGCAGCTCGTATAATTGTTGAGGCATCATTAGATGATTACAGAATAGAGCCAAGTCAAGGTACACATTTTTTTCACAATCTGACAAGCTTTTCGGTTGGTTATTATACAGTTAATCCTTTTATGGAAAACAATTTTTACAATACCGAATTCTTAAATTCTCAAAACGCCGTTTACGAAGACAAATTTATCAGACATATCCGTTTTGAACAACCAATAATTGCTCAGATAGACGGAAAAAAAATGATTGGTGTAATTTTTTTACCCAATAAAGAAGAAAGTTTCAGTCGTGATTGAGCTTAGCTCATAAAGTTCGTAAAGTTCGTAAAGTTCGTAAAGTTCATAAAGTTCGTAAAGTTCATAAAGTTCGTAAAGTTCATAAAGTTCGTAAAGTTCATAAAGTTCGTAAAGTTCATAAAGTTCGTAAAGTTCATAAAGTTCGTAAAGTTCATAAAGTTCGTAAAGTTCATAAAGTTCGTAAAGTTCATAAAGTTCGTAAAGTTCATAAAGTTCGTAAAGTTCATAAAGTTCGTAAAGTTCATAAAGTTCATAAAGTTCATAAAGTTCATAAAGTTCATAAAGTTCGTAAAGTTCATAAAGTTCGTAAAGTTCATAAAGTTCGTAAAGTTCATAAAGTTCATAAAGTTCATAAAGTTCATAAAACTTAAACAATACAGCAACCTGATAATAAGCAAATTAGCAAATGTGATAATTAGCAAATGTGATAATTAGCAAATGTGATAATTAGTAAATGTGATAATTAGCAAATGTGATAATTAGTAAATGTG
>DYKL01000578.1 GCA_020722645.1 Acetofilamentum sp.
AAATGAAATTCTGAAAATTTTTGATATTGTGCCTAAAAATTGTAAAGATTAGGATTTTAAGGGCATTTTTCAAAAAGGGTGTTTTAGGTCGGAAAAAAGATTTTCGTGCGTTAAAACGCATTTATGTGCATTTTTTCTGAAAAAGCGGTGTTTTTTTATCTATATTTTGATAATTTACAGAAAATTTATTGTTATTTCTGCCTAAAAAAATATAAAACACATTAGCTTGGGCTTGTTTCAAAATGTCAAAAGTGTGTAAATTTTACCGCATTTTGTCAATGCCATCATCGACAAAAGCAGCAATCATTATTTATGAACCGAGTTTGCGAGCTCAACAGCTTGCCTCTGCCGGCGAAATTTTATCGACAGAGTTAATAATGTTGGCTAAATAGTGTCTGTTCACTGAAAGGGTCTAAAAGCCTGCCCTATAAGGGTCTTTTGTTGAATATCAAATGCTAATACTTTATGAACTAACTCTAAATATCTAAACAAAGCTTAACAGGGCAATGGTCTGAATGAACAACGTCTTTAAGAATGTCGGCATTTTTTATTTTATCTGTCAAATTATTGCTGATAATGCTATAATCAATTCTCCAGCCTTTGTTTCTTGGTCTTGCTCCTGCTCTGTATGACCACCAACTGTATTTATGAGGTTCATTATTTATGTGCCTGAAAGCATCAGTAAAACCGTCATCAATAAAATTTTGAAACCACTCACGTTCTTCCGGCAAAAAACCAGATGTATTTTGCTGTTGATTAGGATTGTGAATATCTATCCATAACCTGCAAATATTGAAATCACCGTTAATAACTAATTTTTTTCTGACATTTTGTAATTTTTTAATGTATTTCCTAAAAAATTCAAGATACAGCATTTTAATTTGCTGGCGTTCATCATTAGAACCGGAAGGGAAATAAGTACTAATAACAGAAATATCGCCGTAATCGGCTCTTAAAAATCTACCTTCGTCATCAAACAATTCATTATTAACACCATAAACGATTTTATCCGGTTTTTGTTTACTTAGCAGCCCCACTCCGCTGTAACCTTTCTTTTTTGCAGAAAACCAATAACAATTATAACCCAAACTTTCAAAAACACTATTGTCAATTTGTTCAGGCTGAGCTTTTGTCTCCTGAATACAGGCGATATCAGGATTTTCAGATGATAACCACTCTGCAAAACCCTTACCCAGTGCAGAACGAATTCCGTTTAAATTGTAGGAAATTATATTCATTTTCATTCAAATTACTTAAAGGAGTATAATTGTAAAACCTAATACACAATAAACTAATATTCAGTATTTTACGATTAAATTTAATTATTATTGCAGTTATTTATAATTGAATAGTTCGTTATATTTCATAGTAATTTATTACAATAGTTCGGTATATTTTGAAGTAATTCGTTAATATTCAGCAAATTGATTTTGTATGTGTAACAAATTAGTAGTTGATTGAAAATCAATAATTTGCTTCCTTCGTTATCACTAATGATGACGCTAATTGAAAAATTAACGAATTATTGTTATTAATATTAAGCAAATTATGTTTGAACGACCAACAAATTAG
>DYKL01000579.1 GCA_020722645.1 Acetofilamentum sp.
GCTTCCTTCGTTATCACTCAGGATGACACTAATTGAAAAATTAACGAATTATTGACAAAAATAACTTGGATAAATGATATACAAGCAAATGGAGAAGTAACTATGGAGTTCAAGTTTTTTAATGAAGATGGAGAAATGATAAGAAGTGTAAATAAAACTTTTGATTGTGAAAGTGGTGCAGTTAATACAGCATCCGTTAATGTAGCGGATGTAAAAATTGTAAAAATAACTATTACAAAATCTCCTTCTTGGATTGCTATGAAAGAAATTTCATTATTTTAAATAACGTTTTGAGTTGCGAAATAAAAAATCTCGCAACTTTTTTAATTTTGTTGCAAAGAAAAAATAATTTTTGTATTTTTGTTTTAAATAAAGAATTCAGTCTTTTTAAACCGGACCCAATTAAAATACTGAAATTATGGAAATTAAATTAACAAAACAAGATATTTTGGAATTGTTTGAAAGACAATCTAAAACATTTGATGAAAGACTTGAAAAAAGTCGTAAATTTTCTGAAGAAGAACATTCAAAACTAAGAAAAGAGATAGGGAGTTTAAGCGGAACTTGGGGCAAATTTGTTGCAGAAATGGTAAAACCTAAAATAGTTGAACTTTTTAAAGAGAAAGGAATACAAATAGAAACAACAATTCAATCAGTTGAAGGATTTTTAAACGGTCAAAAATATTATGAAATTGATTTACTGTTAATAAATACAAATGTTGCAGTTGTTGTTGAAATAAAAAGTTCACTTTCGATTGATGATGTAAACGAACATCTTGAACGTTTAGAAAAAATAAAAAAAGTTGCACCTAAAAGAATTGATTTAAGTGGCGTTACAATTTACGGTGCAGTTGCAGGAATGATTGTTGAAGGAGAAGCAGATAAATACGCTTATAAAAAAGGTTTATTTGTTTTACGACAAAAAGGTAATATCGTTGAAATTGTAAACGATTTCAAATTTAAACCGAAAGAATGGAAAGTAGAATATTAATAAACAAATAATTGAATGCCACTAACATTGACTTGAACATAATTGCGGGCATTGGTTTAAAAATTGACAAAAGTTCTGATAATCAATATTTTGCTTTCAATCAACATTGTGCTAATACACACCCGCAACTACGTCAAGCCATTCACGATATTTTTAACAATTTAATACAAAAACCCAAACAACCAAAGCGGTATTATGTTTTTATGTCCATACTCCAAATCATCTAATGCGAGAAATGAATTTTGAATATCTTTTATTTGCTCAAAATTTTTAGATTTTCCACCAATTTCAAAAATATTTTTTTCCGAAACTTTAAAATTACCCGTGTTTGTGTAGAAAACCGAACCAATATTTTTGATGTGTTGTAAAAAAAAGGTTTCTCTCAAATTGCCAATGTTTGGCTCTCTGTTGGTTATGGCATATAATTGGTTGCAATTGTTCAAATAAATTTTTTCGGGTTTTTCAAATCTTCTAAAACCTTTATTTTCTGTCGATAACAAATTTAGGAGATGTGCTTTTTCTAAATACCTAACTTTAATTGAAAATTTCACACTACAATCTCAAATTACTGATATT
>DYKL01000097.1:0-7018 GCA_020722645.1 Acetofilamentum sp.
AATCTTCTGTTCCCATTTGGAAGTTGCCGCCTTTAATAAAGACGGTTTCGGGTTCGTAGCCGAAATTGTTGTTGTTATTTTGTGCTTGTGCAGTTAGGTTTGTAGTTGTGCCGGCAGTTATACTAAAACTGCTTTGCCAAATGGTTTGCCCGCCGCTTACTATTTTTGCGGTGTGGCTGCCGGGGTCTATGCCTGCGTAGGTGCTTGTGCCTGTGCTTACGTATTGCCGCATTACATCATCTATATAAAAATTACCGCTTATGCTTGTGGTTAATTTTAATGTGCCGGTTGGTTTTTGGGCTTGTATTGTGACGGTTTGTCCGGCGGTTATGTAAACAGTTTCTTGCCAGTCGTTTCCTATTTTAAAGGTATGGTTACCGGCTGTAAGGTCGCTTATGGTATAAGTGTTGTTTGCCGTAAGGCTTTTTTTGTATGTTCCGTCTATGTATAGGTTACCGCTTATTTCGGTTACGAGCTGAACGCTGCCTGTTGTTTTTTCGGCTTTTATTGTTGTGGTTTGGTTTGCTTGTATGCTTACTTTGCTTGTCCAAACTATTTGGCTGCCTGTTAAAATGTTAATTACTACTATTCCGGCAGGTAGGCTGTAAAAGTCGTAAGTTCCGCCGGCAGAAACGGTTTTTGTTTGCAGTTGTGTGCCGGAAATGGAAGTTATTTTGGCTGTTCCGGTGTAATCGGTAATTAGTTTTAGAGTGCCGAAGTTAGAAGGTGGTGGTGGAGTTCCCAGCACAAAGACAAAGTCGCCTTCGTCAAGTGTAGGGTCAAGTATTTTGCCATACTTAGGATGTTGTGCACCGTTGTTATAATTTATAACTTTGTTTTGCAAATAAAAACCAAGTTCCGAAGCAGTTAGAAAGCCGTCTTTGTCGCCATCGGCTTCGGAGGTTGTCAAAGCTCTTACAAAAAGCTGTCTGAAAACGCTTTCGTCAGGTACAGTTTCGTCTGCCGAGCCACTTGTAATAAACTGTCGTACCGGCTTAGACGTTACATGAGTAATAGCCGGAGGCACCGAAGCCCTACTATCAAAAACAGTACCGGCAAAACACGCATCAAACATAAACAAGAGGTGTTTGGATTGAGCATTGTAAGAATATTCTTTGAATCTATCCATCGAAAGAGCTTTTTTCAAAAAACCGCTCATATCGGAATAAGGATTTGGAGCATCTATTGGCACTATGTAGCCCATTTGCTTTTTGGTGGTTGGATTTGTAATAGTGTGTCCGTGTCCTGCATAATAAATAAGAACACGACTATCAGGTTTTTGTCCGTAGTCAGCCAAAAAATCTTTGATAGCTTTGTCAAATTGGTCGCTTACCAAATCTTGCTTTAATACAACAAAAAAACCGTGCTGTTCCAAAACAGTTTTTACTTCTTGTACATCTGTTTTGACTCCACTGAGCTGTCCCCAACCATTGTTATAACTACTTTCGCCTATCACAAGAGCGTAGCTATATTCGTACAAGTTACCACCTCCTGCATCAGGCACTACCACAGGCTTAAAACCTCTGTTATTTTGAGCATTGGCACATAAACCAAACAAACTCAAAAACGTCAGAAAAAATAAAAATTTGTTCATAACTTTATTTTTTAGGGAAAATGAATTTTTTTTTTCAAAAATACAAAAAAATTTAATTTCAATAACAAAATTATAAAAAAAATTTAAACCCCGCAGGTTTTCTCAAACCTGCGGGGTTTTTGTTGGTAATATCACCTGCCGGTACAAACTTGCAGCTCGTACCTTTATGTTCTTGTCGTTTGAATTAGTTCAATTACTGACATTAACTTCTATCGGAAGTTCACCGGCTAAATTTGGGTCTATTGCAGTAATATCAAGTGATGCATGCATTTTTAACAAAAAAACGTAGGCAAGACAAAATTTTTTGGGCTAATATTTTTTTAGTAATCCCTTAAATCCGCAAGTCTTTTCGTAAGGTTAATAATCATTCCGGTTTTGATTTGCTAAATTTCAAATTCATTGTAAAATGCAACCAAAGCCGGAAATTGAGTGCAATGTGAAGGTAAAACATTTGTAATCAATAACATATAAACTTATGAGTTGCTTAACTATAAAATTTGTTTTTTTACCGGACAATAATGATTTATTTTATTAATTTTCCTGTTGTTCTATCAATTATATAATCTTCGATTTTCTTCCATTTTTCAGATATTGTATCATATTTAAAAGTCTGACACCACAAGCCATTTATAAAACAAGGAACAGAACTTGTAAACGACATTAAAGAATCGTTTATTTTTTCCGGAAACCAAACAACATTTTCTGTCAAATAACTATTATATTCAAATTTATTGTTATTAGTTTGAATATAAAATTTATAATGAGAACCATTATCTATACCATAACCAACAACTGTTGCAAAATCCTCTAATCCATCAAAATTCAAATCCGCAATTACAATTTCACCACAATAGTTGTCCCAAGTTTTTAATTTTGTATTTTTCTTAGTAATATAAGACCTCGAAATATATTCAATATCTTTATCAAAAAAATACCAAGGCATCAATTGAATATTAATATAAATTTTTTGAATTATGGAATCTTTTTTATCAAAAATTTTAATAATTCTTAAAATACTATCAGTATAATCATTTCTATTGATATTATAATATTTATCAATCAATTCATAATTGTAACTATATGACAAATCTTTAAAATAAAAGACAATAGTAGAATCTTTCAATTTGACTTCTTTATAATATTCAGTTTTACAATTATTTAAGTTAAAAGTATCAATATTTTTAGCAACAATTTTTAATGTATCTATGGTATCTTTATTATAAATATAAGCAACATTATTCTTTTCCTTTGTAGAACAAGAAAATATAAATAAAAATAAAATTATAGTTTTAAATATTTTCATTTTTTTATTTCATATATTGGCTTTATAATCCATTGAATTACTGATTTTTACAAATTAACATTTTCCCAAAGTATTTTACTTTCCAATTGCTGATATTTGCACTTTTTTAAGTTGCATTTTGTGATAATACTCATAACTAAGGGATTTTTACGAAATAACATATTTAACCTGAATTATTCATAAAAATTATTAAAATTTTTATGAATGCAGGTCGGTTAGCGGGCTGCAATTCAGGAAACCCCGATTTAGAATAACTCAAATTTGGGTGTTTGTAAAACCCTAAATTTACTAGTTATTCTTAATTCCCGCATAGGCGGGACAGGCTGTCAGCATTATTTATGAATAATGCGGGTTAATAATCTATGTGAACTAGGTGTCTATATGGTTATTAATAAACAAGTTATTTAGTAATAGTTACTAAATTGATAATTATAAAGTTTAAATTTGCTATTTGATTCTATAAATTAATAATCAATCCTGTTTTGATTTGCTGAATTTCAAATTCATTGTAAAATGCAACCAAAGCCGGAAATTGAGTGCAATGTGAAGGCATTATTTTAGCAACTTTTTCATCTTTTAAATATTCAATTGTTTTTTGAGTTTGCAAATTATTCTCTTTTAAATGAAATCCACCTATAACAGCCTTCACTTTATTGATACCTGTAATTTTTTTTGCGTATTCAATAATATTACAAATGCCGGAATGAGAACAACCTGTAACAACAATCAACTGATTGTTTTCAACAACAGCAATAGCAGAGTCGTCAGGGATATAGTCGTCTTTTGAGGTTTCGTCAAAGTATGGAGTTTGCCATTTTTCAAAATCAAAAATTCGCGGGATTTCACCGAGAAAATAAAGATTTTCAAAAATTTGCAAAGGCTTCTCTGATGTATGTATGTCAAATTTTTCTTTTGCTTGTTCATAAGATAAATTCATTCCCAAATACTTATTGTCAGTTTTTCTGTACCTTTTAATAAAACTGTTTTGATGAGTAATAAGTTTTTTGTTTTCGAGATTTATAAGACCATTAGCGTGATCCCAATGTCCATGACTCAAAACAACAGTTTTGACATCAGCAATATTGACATTCATTGATACTGCATTTTTCAAAAAGACATCAGAAGCACCGGTATCTAAAAGCACAAAATTTTCTTGTGTTTCAATCAAATAAGAAAGACCGTGTTCTGCAAAGAATCCCTGTCCTGCAAAATTATCCGAAAGTATATAAATTTTCATTTTTTTTAATCCAAGTTTTTAAAAACAATATGCTTTCTGTTTTCTTTGTTATTCCACTGTTCTGTAATTTTATCAAAATTTTGTTGAATAATGTCAATTGCCTTATCAATGTTTTCAATATCAAAAACAATCGGGACATATTTTTTTGTCATATTTGTAATATTTTTGCCGAATTGTTTGTTGCAAAGCAATTGAACATCTGGTAAAATTTTACTGATTTTATTCGCTTTGTTGGGGTCTCCGTGAAAAATTTCATCTTTTTCGCTTGTTGTATTCTCTCTTTTTTCGATAAAAACACATTCCGACTTTGATAATTCGTAAATCATATAAAAATCGGCATCGCCAAAATGTTTATTGACCATATTTTGACCATCATCAGTGGCAAAAGCAACTTTAAATTTCATAAAAAATGTTTTAAAATTTTTTCAATTCACCTTTTAAATAAGCCTCAACAGCTTTTTCAATAATCATATCTCCGGCACCGACAAAAATTTCTATGTTCATTTTTGATAAAAGTGTTGAAGCATTTCCACCCGGTCCGTTTCCTGTGATTAATACATTACATTCAAATTCTGACAGTCTTTGAACTGTTCTTGGACCAGCTCCGTGTGCCTCTTGTTCAATATCTTGATTATCAACTATTTGAATTTCTTTTGTTTCTGTGTTGTAAATTACAAAAAAAGGGCAACGTCCAAAACGTGCATCTACTTTGTCTTGTAGCGTTTTTCCTTGTGCAGTTATTGCTATTTTCATTTTAAAATATTTAAAAAGTTTATAAATTTACTATTTTAATAATTTTGTTCCAAATATCTTTAATTTTATTTGAAATTTCATTGTTTTTATATTCAACAATGCTTAACCCTTTAACCATAGCCTTTGTGAACACATCATTATAAGGAATTTGTCCTAAAAGATTTATGTTTTCGGTTTGAGCAAAATTAACAATTTCCTGTGCCTTTTCAAAATTCAAATCGGCTTTATTTACAATAATTCCGCATGGTATATTAAATTTTTTTGCCAATTCATATACACGTTTTAAATCGTGTACGCCTGAAACAGTAGGCTCTGTTACAAAAACCACAAAATTAGCACCCGAAAGCGAACTTATAACAGGACATCCAATTCCGGGCGAACCATCAACAAGAATAAGTTCTTTTTTGCCGATTTCGGCAAGTTGTTTAGCAATATTTTTTACTAAGGCTACTAGTTTCCCTGAATTTTCAGTACCAATTCCGAGTTTTGCGTGTACCAAAGGCGTAACAAATCGGCTCTCGGAAATATACCATTCACCGTCCAATCTTTTTTTCATCTCAATTGCTTCTGCCGGACATACTTTTTGGCAATATCCGCAACCTTCGCAATTCAGCGGTATTACTTTGTATTCGTTGTTTATGATGTCGATTGCGTCGAATCTGCAAACTTGTTGGCATCTGCCACAACTGATACATTTTTCGTTGTCGATTACAGCTTCGAGACTGCTGTAAAAATCTTCTTTTCTTTTGATTTTTGGCTTTAAAATCAAATGCATATCAGCAGCATCTACGTCGCAATCGGCAATTACGGCATAATGTCTTGCCAGATAAGAAAAAGAGGCAGTTAATGACGTTTTTCCGGTTCCTCCTTTGCCTGATATAATTACTATTTCCTTCATTTAATCTTTAATTTTTGAAATAAATTGTTCAATAATTTTAATTTGCTCAAAAAATTCAGGCACTTTGTCTATCAACAATTCACCGGCTGAATATAATTCGGCAACTTGACGACTATTGGGAATTTTAGCAGCAATACTAATTTTTTCTTTGTCGCAATATTTTTCGACTTCATTGTTACCAATTCCATTGCGATTTATAATGACTGCAAAATTTTTACCCAATTTTCTGACTGTTTCAACGGCTAATTTCAGGTCGTTTAAACCAAAAGGAGTTGGTTCGGTTACTAAAAAAACAAAATCAGAATTTTTGAGGGTTTCAATAACAGGACAAGAAGTACCGGGAGGAGAGTCAAAAATTTTAATTATATTTCTGTCAAATTCTTTTTCTACAAATTCTATTGTTTGTGCAATCAAAGGAACTGCAAGCTCCTGACCAATATCAAGTTTGCTTTCGATAAAATGCAAATTTTCTGATTTGAAAGTTTGCATAACTCCCATTGGATTGCCTATCATTGGCAGGGCATTAAATTTACACAATTCCGAACAAGCATAGCAACTATGACACAATTGCGGGAAAACCACAATTTCTTTTGCAACTTTTGCAATTGCGTTGAAATTGCAATTTTTGACACAATCACCGCACAGAGTACATTTTTCAGCAATCCATTGAGGTACTTGACGGGTTTTTATATAAATTTTATTTAGTTCGGCTTTTACAAAAAGAAGTGAATTTGGCTCTTCGACATCTAAATCAACTAAAACAACAGGTTTTGTTTTAGATAAGTGATAAGCAAGATTTGTAGATACAGTAGTTTTTCCTGTTCCTCCCTTTCCGCTCGCAATTGCAATTTTCATAAAAAGAACTAATTATTGTTTGTTTTTTCGTTTGTCATTTAAAAGTTCTTCGCGAATCATAGGAGTTCCGCATTTCGGGCATTTGATAGTAGTACATTTAATACCATCAGTGTGAAGTACTTTTTCGCCACATTTTGCACAAACGCAGTATCCACCGGGTCCATAAGCACCGCCTTTATTTCTGCCTAATCTTGTATTTTTGTTTTTCATATTTTTGTATTATTTTAATGTTTAAAAATGTCGGGATTTTTTAATCCCGACATTAAAAAAATCAACTAAAAAAACATACAACTTTTATTGGTCTCTGTTTCTTCCGAATAATCTCCAACCACGACCGCGACCTCTTCCGGCACCTTGACCTCTGCCTAGACCTCTGCC
>DYKL01000097.1:7118-10449 GCA_020722645.1 Acetofilamentum sp.
GACCTCTGCCTAGACCTCTGCCAAGACCTCTGCCAAGACCTCTGCCACGACCGTAATTATTTTGAGAATTATTCGAATCTGAATCGTTACAATTTCCTAAACCTCTTCCGGTTTTTGGTCCCTTTCCTTCGGGACCTGTTTTATCTTTGTTTGGCATAATAAAAAATTTTAAAGGTTAATTAATTATTTATAGTTTAAAAGACTAATTATTTTTATCTACACAACACCTACCGTGTCCAAAACCACCTGCAAGATTGACTATATTTGTTGATTTGCAAACAGGACATTCTGTTACTGAATTTTTCATTTCCATAACAAACATATGTTCACAATCAAAACATTTGAATACATTATTTCTAAAATGAACATTACCACCTGTTATTTTAAGTTTTTTGCCGGTTACAATAAATTCAGTTATTTTTTTTCTGGCTTTTTCTATCAATCTTGTAAAAGTTGGTCTTGAAATGTTCATTTCAATAGCTGCCTCTTCCTGTGACATTCCACTGTAATCAGCAAGTCTTAACGCCTCATATTCGTCGAGAGATAATTCAATATCTTTTAAAAATCTTCCTGCAACGCCCAAAGGTTTAAATTCAGCAAACAAAGGCGGTTGATGTACTATTCTGTCAACTTCTTTTCGAGGCATATTTTAAATCAGTTTGTAAAGTCCATAAAGTCAAAAGTGTAAATTGTAAGTGCATAGTTAATAGTCTATTGTTGATAACACGACAGACTTGGCACTTAAAATTATATTGCAAAGATAATGAACTTATGTTCAAAATGCAAATTTTTTAACATATTTTTTTCAAAAAAAAAACCTTTGATATTCAAAGGCTTTACAAATGCTACATAAAAAACTTACCAAAATAATTCAATAGGATATTTTGTGAAATTTTGGTCTTTTGTTATTAAAATTAAATTTTCAGTTTTTGCTTGAGCTATCAATAATCTATCGAAAGGATCTCTATGATATAGGGGTAATTCAAAAGTTTCAAAAATGTGTTTTTTTTGTATAGGTAACCATATAAAATTATTATTAGTTATATTTTTACAAAAAAGTTCTAAAGACATATCAAAATCTAATTTGCCAATTTTTTTCTTAATTGCAATTTCCCATATAGATACATAACTTATAGATATATGATTTGAAGTATCAGAAATAATTGACATTGATAATTTTGATAGATTTTCGGAATTTGACGCAAACCAAAGTAAAGTATGTGTATCTAATAAATAATTTTTCATATTAAAACATATAATCATTAAAATCTTCCAAAGGTTCATCAAAATCGTCTGACATATAAAAGTTTCTTTTTAAAAAACCTGGTTTTCTTAATTTTAAATTAGTTTTTGAAAAGTTTTTATTTTTTAAAATATCTATAAATTCTTGTTTTTTTTCAGAATCTAAAGTAGAAAAAAACAGATAAAAAGAAAGTTCTTGCTTTTCTTCAGGCGAAAGATTTTCAGTTTGTTTTATTATTTCTTCAATACTCATAAATTGAATATTTTAATTGTTTATGCAAATATATATAAATTTTAAAGAACTTTTTTTAAATTTACTTTTCACTTTCAAGTTGTTTTTTTGCGTCTTCCAATTTTTTTGGGTCTTCGGGTTCGGGGAATCTCAAATTTAAAGAACGAAGTTTTTTGACAATTATTTCTCCGATTGCCATACGTGAAAACCATTTATGGTCTGCCGGAATAACATACCAAGGAGCATATTCGGTAGAAGTATTTGTCAGCATCTCTTCATAAGTTTTTCTGTATTTGTCCCAAAATTTTCTTTCCACTAAATCGCCGCTGCTAAATTTCCAATTTTTGTCGGGTTCATTAAGTCTGTCTAAAAAACGTTGTTTTTGTTCATCTTTTGAAACATTAAGGAAAAATTTAAGGATATGTGTACCATTTTCAAAGATTTCACGTTCAAAATCATTTATCTGACGGTAACGTTTTTCCCAGAATTTGTCGTTAATTTTATCAACAGAATCAATATCCGGCAACTTTTCATTGAGGATATATTCGGGGTGAACTTTTGTAATCAGCACATTTTCATAATGAGAACGGTTAAAAATACCTATCTGACCACGTTCGGGCAGTTGAATATAATGCCGCCATAAGAAGTTGTGGTCTAATTCTGTTTTATTTGGAGTTTTAAAACTCGAAACTTTGCATCCTTGCGGATTTACACCTGACATAACGTGTCTTATAACACCGTCTTTTCCGGCAGCATCGGGAGCTTGAAGTATTATCAACAATGAATAACGGTCATCAGCCCAAAACATTTCCTGAATTTCGGCTAATTCTTTTTTGTTTTTTCTCAGAGCTTTTTTTGATGTTTCTTTGTTATACTCTTCTACATATTGGGGGTCAAAATTATTCAAAGAAATTTTTTCTCCGGGCTTTGCTAATAGTTTTTTAATGTCCATAGTTTTCTTTATTAAGTTTATTTTAAATTTTTGATAAAAATAATAAATTATTTTTGAAAAACCAACTTTATTGATTATAAAATTTAAGTATTTTTGAAAATTATTATTTAATTGCCTCAATCAGGTGTTTTTCACCTGATTTTTTACCTACAGGTTTAAATCCGTTCAGGACAAGTATCTGCCAGAGGCAAATAAATTATTATTATTAATGCGAATTAAGAGTTAAAAAATGGATTGCGTAACAAAGAAGTGATTTTTTGTAAAATACCCGAAAATGTATATTTTTGTGTTGGAAAACCAAATAACAAAATCGGGTATGACAATAAAAGTCGAGGCAAAATTAGAAATAAATTATGATAATTGCAACTTAAAAAGTTTGACAAAAAGTTTTTTAATGTCATTAAGTTCTTGATAACGTACATTTATGATGACTTTTATAAATTCGAGTACAAAACAATCAATTTACTTAATTTATATATCTCTGTATTACTGTAATTTAACTATTAGACAATTCTGACAAGACTTTTGAAAACCAGACAAAGTCACTATTTTTTTACGCTATCAATTTTTTTCAAAAATACAAAAAAATTTAATTTCAATGATAAAATTATAAAGTAAACTCAAACCCCGCAGGTTTTTGAAACCTGCGGGGTTTTTATACGCCGGGGGGGGGTTGTCGAAGATGGTACGAGCTGCAAGCTCGCACCAGCGGGGGGGCTATACAAATTGTTGTTTATTATAATTTTTCAATTTCTTCTTTCGATAAACCGGTTTTTTCTATAATTTGTTCTATTGGTATATTTAAGTTTTTTAACATTTTTGCTAAGTCAATAATTTTTTGTTGGGCTTTTTCTTTTTGCTGACGTTCTTTTTCTTCTCGTCTTTGGGCTTCTTCTTTTTGCTGA
>DYKL01000580.1 GCA_020722645.1 Acetofilamentum sp.
TTTGTTGTGATTTTCAATTATTTAATTTATTTTTGTTCAGGAATTGCTGAAAAAAGTTCAAGTTTATTATACTTTTTTTTGTAAAATAAAAAAAACTATATATATTTGGCAAATTAAATTAATTTTGCACGGTTATTGATATTAGGTTTGCATGAACTCAGATACAAATAAATTATTAGTCAAACTAATGGCAGAATACTCTACTATTAGTTATTCAGGTGCTTTTGACGGAGCTGTTTTATCTGCTTTTGCGAAAAAGGTTGAAACATCTTTAACAGAAAATCCAAAGTTGAACAAAAAGATTTTTAAAATTTTTGTTGAGTTAGCTCAAAATATCGCGTTATATTCAAGCGACAAAATTGTAACAGATGACAAAACCGACTTCAATGGCTTTGGAATTTTTCTTATTCGTGAATATTCAGATAAATATGAGCTTATTGCAGGAAATATGGCGTTCAAAGAAGACGCAACAATTGCAAGTGAAAAATGCGACAAAATAAATACATTATCAAGAGAAGATTTGAGACAATATAAAAGAGAACTGAGAAAAAGCCCTTCAAACCAAAAAGGCGGAGGAAATATCGGCTTAGTTCAGGTTGTTTTAACTGCAAATAATTCAATTACTCATCAAGTTATAGAAGTTGATACAAACCATTCTTTCATAATTTTCAGCGTAGATATTATAAAAAATGACGAAGAATCTGAATAAATAGTTAATTTTGAAAATTAAAAGTTTACATATTGATGGGCATCATGGCACGTATTATATTCCTACCGTAGATTTAAACGCAGATACAGGAATATGTAAAATTTCCGGCGAATCATACTTAGAAGATACAAGTAGTTTCTATGAACCAATTATTGACTGGTTTGATAAATACTGCTCAAAAGTAAACAAACCGCTTACCGTTATCTTTGATTTGGATTATTACAACACAAGTTCGTCAAAATGTATTGTTGATATATTAGTTATTTTAAAAAAATATTCTGATTCCGGTTTAAAAATTGACGTAAATTGGTATTATAATGCCGATTACGAAGATTTTGAAGAAGAAATCGAAGAAGTTGAAGATTTTATTCTTGAAACAGAATTACACATCAATCTGATAAAAAAATAATATTTATTCTTCACCTCTTTTCCCTCCAAGACACTTATAAGAATACTAAGAATAAGGAATTTTTTCCACTAAGACACTAAGGAACACTAAGAATAATTAATTTTTCACCACTAAGACAATAAGGAACACTAAGAATAATTAATCCGTAACTTTTCCTATAAATACGTAATAGAAGATTTAATTTGCAACAATATCAGTAAACATAACAAAAATAAACAAGTATTAAACATTACGTAAATACGTAATATTTAATTTTAACTCAAAAAATTTAAGTCATTAAAAATCAATTATGTAGAAAATAATTACGTAAAAAATAGAAAAGTTATGGATTAATTTTTACCACTAAGACACTAAGGAACACTAAGAATAATTAATTTTTCACCACTAAGACACTAAGAAACACTAAGAATAATGGCTCTTTTATTAAAGAATGTTGGTAACAAATTT
>DYKL01000098.1 GCA_020722645.1 Acetofilamentum sp.
AATATAAAAAAAATGCCGAAACAGTTTGAAGTTTCGGCATTGACAAGATGACGGGGAAAACTATTTGGTCAGACTTTTCATAATATCTTCAATATCGCCCGGTGTGCTGAAAATTTTCATAAATTGTCCCATACTCAAATCGGGGAATGAAATTGCAATACGGTATTTAGCGTGAAGCATAACGACATCTTTTCCTTTGACTAACAGCTAGTAACTTAATCATAATGTACTCCAAAAAATTATACAAATAAATAAATTTACGAAATGATTTATAATAAAAATAATTTAAAATCATTTGGAAATAATGTAAAAATTTCGTTTATTTGTTACATAAATAATTAATAAATGAAAATAGTATATTGTTTTTTAATGAAAAATGAAAAAAGTTTGTTCAATAAATTATATTAAGGTATGAAATGGAAGAGGAACTAAAAAAAATGGATATGGCAGAAAAACTTGCCGATATTACTTTCAAATTGAAGAAGATATGCAATGAGAAAGAAAGTTACTTTGCGGCACAATTCAAGTTGACTGCAATGGAATTTAGATGCTTAAAGTATTTAAAAGACAGCGAATATCTTATTGTTAAGGATTTGGCTCATAATATGAATTTAACGCCGAGTAGGGTAACGCGTCTTATCACTTCTCTTGAACAGAAAAAACTGATTATCAGAAAACTGGATATGGAGGACAGACGTAATGTTAGAGTGATGATAAATCCAAAGAGTAAAGCTTTTGTTGAGGAAATGGATAAAAAGCATATTGAATTGCACGCAGAAATTTTAGCAAATGTTCCGGCAAAGAAAATTGACCAAACTATTGATGCAGTGCAAGGGCTTTATGATGAGTTTGAGAAATGGTCGGAAAAATATATTAAAAATTCCAACATTAAAAATGTAAAAGATTTTTAAATTGACTCATTCGGAATATAAAAAGCCGTCCATCCGGACGGCTTTTGTTGTAGCTACACAATTTAATCAAATGTTTCGGTGTGGCCGAAGGGGAATACCATAGCTTTTTTACCAATTGCTTCAACTTTCTTTTTAAATTCTTCCGGATTGGCAGGTATCACCGGGAATGTATTGAAGTGCATCGGAACAGACAGCTCCGGATTGACGAATTCGACGGATTTGACGGCGTCGTCGATTCCCATAGTAAAGTTATCGCCAATGGGTGCCATATAGATATCAATTTTGTCCATTTCGCCAATCAATTTCATATCGAGAAATATGCCCGTGTCTCCTGCATGATAAACCTTCTTCCCACCCATTGTAATCACAACGCCGGCCGGATTGCCCAAATATTCGTTGTTCGGACCTGACGAGCCGTGGTGTGCAATTGTAAATTTAATGCGGCCAAAGGGGAAATTATATCCGCCGCCAATGTACATATTATGAGCTTTGGCACCTTTAGATGCTACATAATTGGCAAGTTCATTTGTTGTAATTATTGTAGCATCACATCGTTTTGCAATATCAATTGCATCGCCAAGGTGGTCTCCGTGGCCATGTGTCAGAACAATATAGTTCACGTCAATGTCCTTGGCGGTAACCGGTGCTTGCGGATTGCCGGTAATAAACGGGTCAATGATTAATTTGTAGTTCCCGTCATCGAGCTGAAAGCATGAATGCCCGAGATAAGTTACTTTTAACATTTTTCGACCTCCCGAATTGTGAATAAGTTTTAATTATTGCTTATTTTGCATTTTTGTTTATTGAAATTTATCAATTTTTTAAAAGATATTCAAATAAGTTTTTGATTAAAACAGCAATTATATTATTTTTTATGTTATTCTGTGCGGAAGTGCAGGTGTATTCTGCAGACAGTACCAAACAGGCATTGCTTTTTCAAATAAAAGGTACGAGTCTGCAACCGAAAAGTTTTGCAGGAGGCATCGGCTATCAATTTTATATAAGCGATAATACTTTGATTCGGATTCCTTTGGGCTTTGGAATACGCCATGAAAGGACAGAAAAGCCGAAAAATACCGAATCTGATATGATAAAAGATATTTGGAATTTGCGTTTTACGCCCGGACTAAGATATAATTTCGGCTTTGGCTACAATGTGCTTGTTTATACAGGAGTGCAAGCAATGATTGATTATGCTGATACAACATCCTGCGGGATTGATTTCAAAACAAACGAGAAAATAAGTTCGGTTTATGCTTGGGGTTTGGGAATGATGCTCGGTGCCGAATGGTTCCCATGCAAGAGTTTGAGCCTCGGATTGGAATATTCACCTTTTTTGACTTTTTCTGGCGGTAGTTTTACGTATAAATCCGGCGGTTTCGAACAAACGGACAAGTTGCCAAATGTAACGCAATTCCGAACAAATTTTGACACGGTTATGCTGATTATTTCTTTTTATTTCTATTGATTACTATTAGGAAAATGCAGAAATTATTGAAGATAAATAAAAAGATAGTGCTTGCGTCGAAATCGCCAAGACGGAGAAAATTGCTGGAACAAATCGGTTTTACTTTTGATGTTGTTGTGTCCGATTATGATGAGGGGCATCATTCAACTGCTATTGCACCTTCCGATTATGCGTCTGAATTGGCTTGGGAAAAAGCAAAGAGTGTAGAGGCAAAGCTTAATGCACATTCATTAGTAATTGGTGCCGATACTATAGTGGTGCTTGATGATAATATTTTGAATAAACCTGCCGATGAAAGAGATGCTTTCCGTATGCTCAAGACACTGAGCGGACGCACCCATACAGTTTATACAGGGCTGGCAATAATTGACACGGAAACAGGCAGGACAATCAGAGATGTAAAGGCAACAAAAGTTACTTTCAGGGAATTGAGCGACGAGGAAATTACCGCTTATATCGCAACGGGTTCCCCTTTGGATAAAGCCGGTGCTTATGGTATTCAAGATGATTACGGGGCTGTGTTCATTTCGCAGATTGAGGGTTGCTATTATAATATTGTTGGACTGCCATTGGAGATGCTTTATACAATGTTAAAGCAATTCAGTGAATTTTCTAATGAATAGACTTCTTGTCAATTTTATAATTTTCTAATAATTCCGTAAATTGAATATCTTTATATTTTCAATGTTTATAAACAATTACAAGCGTTATATATGTTAGTGTCTCATAAATGGCTAAAAGAATTTGTTGATTTTGATTATACACCACAAGAGCTGGACGATATACTCACAATGTTGGGTATTGAGGTTGAAGGTATGGTTAATTATAACGAAAAGTATAAAAATTTCTATATAGGCAAAGTGCTTGAAAGTGAAAAACATCCCAATTCCGATAAATTATCGGTTTGTCAGGTTGATTTTGGGAAGGATGTAAGAACAGTAGTATGCGGAGCTCCGAATGTAGCAAAGGGACAAAATATAGTTTTTGCCGATATTGGAGCATATATTCCGAGAGACGGTTTTAAGATAGAAAAACGTCAAGTACGCAAAATTGAATCGGAAGGTATGATTTGCTCACAAGCCGAATTGGAATTGGGTGAAGATGCCTCGGGTATTTTGGTGCTTCCGGAAACGGCACAGGTTGGTATGCCTATTGCAGAATATTTTGGGCTCAATGATATTATTTATGAAATAGGGATTACGCCTAATCGTGCAGATTGTTTGAGCCATCTGGGTATTGCTCGCGAAATAGCGGCATATCAAAGAAAGCAAGTAAATAAGCCCGACGACAGTATCCCGCAGGATAGCGGCAAAGTTGACGATTCGGTCAAGGTTGAAATTCAAGACAAAGAAAAATGTCCTCGCTATACGGCAAGGGTTATTCGTAATGTAAAAATTCAAGAGTCACCGATGTGGCTTAAGCAACGTCTGATTTTGTGCGGACAGCGTCCTGTGAATGCTGTCGTTGATGTAACTAATTATATCTTGTTGGAATGCGGTCAGCCTTTGCATGCTTTTGATTTTGCTAAAATAAAAGGTAATAAAATAATATGCCGAACTGCGTCAGACGGCGAAAAGTTTACCACTCTCGACAATAAAGAACATAAACTCGACAGTTCTATGCTGATGATTTGCGATGCAGAACGTTCGCTTGCTATTGCCGGGGTTATGGGCGGATTGAATAGTGAAATTTCAGACGAAACAACTGATGTTTTGCTCGAATCTGCTTATTTCAATCCAACATCAATACGCAAGACAGCCAAGAAACTTGGCTTGCAAACAGAAGCATCTTACAGATTTGAACGCGGTGTAGATTTTGACAATATCGTATATGCCTCAAATCGTGCTGCAAAGTTAATTGCCGAATTAACAGGCGGAACAGTTGAGGACGGTATTATTGATGTCTATCCCGAACCGATTGAAAAGAAAACAGTAACTTTGCGATACAAGAGGGCGGTTGATATTATTGGTGCGAAAGTTACACAGGAAGCAATTGATGATATGCTGACGGCATTGGATTTCAAAATCATACAAAAAGATGCGGATTCTCTAACGGTTGAAGTGCCCGGCTATCGTGTGGACATTGCTTTGGAGATAGATTTGATTGAAGAAGTGGCGCGTATGTTCAATTACGACAATATCGAACCGGATTTCACCGTTACGATTGATGCTTCCGGGACAACAACGAAAAAGGAATTACAAGTTCCCGAGTTGCGTAAGCCCATACGCGAGTATCTTATAGCAAAAGGCTTCCACGAAACATTGACACAAAATCAGACAGACCCGAAATCAACTGCTATCTTTACCGGCAAACCTGTTGAGATAGCAAATCCATTGGGAGAGGAGCTTTCGATTATGCGTCCATCGCTCTTTCCGGCTATGTTACGCACAATAGAGAGAAATCACCGTTTGCGTAATTTTGATTTGCGCCTCTTTGAAATTGGCAAGAGCTTCCACCGGATTGAGGAAAACGAAAGCACTTTTATCCCCGGGATATTGGAGCAAGAGAATCTGCTAATTGCTATTTCGGGCAATGCTCGAAGACCGAATTGGAGCGAAAAAGCCCGAGAAGTTGATTTTTATGATATTCGCGGAATTGCGGAGGATTTGCTTGCTGCTCTAAAAATCAAGAGGTTTAAGTTCAATCCTATTGTAGAGGAACATCTTCCATTTTCAAAAAATACTGTCGAGATAATTTCCGTGAGGGAAACCGTAGGTTTTGCCGGCGAAATTTCGTCTAAAATTTTGAAGCAGTTTGATATTGAGCATAAGCTGTTTGCCATTGAAATTAATCTAAATCAGCTTTATCAATCGGAACGCAAACATTGGGCTTATGAGAAAGTCTCGCCTTACCCGAAAGTTAATCGTGATTTGGCTTTCATTGTTGATGAGGAATATCAGAGTGAGGAAATCCGTTTGGAAGTTCAAAAAAGTGCCGGTAAACTTGTTAAGTCGGTTGATATTTTCGATGTTTTTAAAGGAAAGAATATTTCAGCAGGCAAGGTTAGTATTGCCTTTACAATCAGCTATGCTGCACCCGACAGAACCCTGACCGATAAAGAAGTGGACGAGTCTGTTAATAATATTATCCATCAAATTGAAAAGAAATTCGGAGCAATATTGAGAAAGGGATAATTGCTCACAATAGCGAACAACAGGGTTTCCCCGGAGTGTAGTGGAAGAAAAATAAGAGAAAACTGCTTATTCTTTAACTACTATTTCATATTCTTTCCTAAAATTAGAATTATGATCCTTATTAAAGAATGGCAATCCAACAAGTCGATAATTTGGATTTTCTGCTTTTATAATTTTTTCAAATCCGTATTTTTTAGATATTTCTTCTAAAAATTGTTCTTTCCATCCTTCTTTTCCGGTTTTGAAAGTTCCGCCCTCTCCAATATATTCATTTCCTTTTGGCTCAATGAATATTTGATAATATAACTCTGATTTAAATCCATTTTTTACTTCTTTTTTATCTTTTGTTTTTAGAAAAAGAATGAAATCAGGCATAAAACCTCTACCTTGTTCAAAATCATATATCTTATAAACTTCTTCATTTCTCAAAAGATATATTTCTTGATATTTTTGCTCTAAATTACCAAATGTCTCTTTTATAAATTCAATCAGTTCTTTTTCTTCACTTGTTCCTGCAAATCCATCTAAAACATACCATTTATTTTCTTTGGCAACACCATCATCTAAATTATTTTCATTAATCGTTTTAATTTTTGGCTCTGCAAAGAATTTTTTGAAATCTCCGTAAATAAATTCACTTCCAATTTTTGGAATAATTCCTTTTTTAAGTTCCGTAAAAATATTCTCTAAAAACTTTTTTACTATATCTAACTTGTCGCTATTATCAATACCACAATAATCCGTATTTTTACTGACAATTATTTTTATATCAAAATCTCCTAAAAGCTCATCTTTTCTTAAATCTTCAATGCTTTCAATTTCCAGTTCTTCTTTTAGTTTTTCAAATTGAAACAATGAATTTTCTTGCTTTGCTTTGATATTGATAGCTTTTTGAACGATATGTTTTTCTATATCTTTAAATTTTTTAGTAATGGTTTGCAATCCTTTTTCTTGTAGATTTAATCTTTGTAAATCTCCTTGTCTTTCAAAATCAATTTCTTGCTCGGTAAATTCTAAACCTTTTATTTTATACGGCACAAAAAAGTCCTTTTTAATATCATCCAAAGTCTTCTTTTTTCTATTTGGGTTATCATCCTGCTTGTTATACCAAATTTTTGTCTTTTTATAAAAATTGCTTTCTTGAAACTCTTTTTTAAGTGCAAAAGTTTTGATAACTCTATCATCTCTGATATATCCGTCTTTTTTGAGTTCTCTTTTTAGCTCGTCAATATATCTATGATTATTTGTGGAATAAAAATAAAGCTCTTCTAACACTCTTAATTCGTGTTCCAAGTCATCGTCAAATTTTCTTTTATTTTTGATTTTGTCATTGAACGCAAAAGGGAAGTATCTGACACCTCTCCCAATAAGCTGTTTTTCGGAAATGGTTGAACTTCCTGCTTTTCTATTTCCCGCTTTATCTTTGCTTTCATCTCTACCTTCATAAAGTCTTACAATATCAAAAAGATTTAAAACATCCCATCCTTCTGTCAATCTATCAACGGTAAAAATGGCTCTGATATGATTGTTTTTGTCTTCTAAACTATTGAGTAGTTTTTCTGTTTCTTCATCGGTTTTTTCTTTTTTGGTTTTATTCGTTTTTGAGTTGGTGATAATCGTGTTTTTCTCTTGATAGCTTTGTTTTATCCAATTAGCTATTTCTCCATAATTAATATTTTCTTTTTTGATAAACCCTAAAACTTTCTCGGTTCTGGATTTTCCCATTTCAAAAAGTGTCGGTTGCTTTGCTTCATAGATTTTGTCTGCAATATTTTCGAGAAAATCAAAATCACTTGCTTCAATAGTGTCTATCCAATTCAAAAAGTTTTCATAATCTGCTTTTGATTCATCAATAGTTTTACTTCGGAAAAGTACAACCGGTTTAAAGGTTGTAATACCATTTTTGAGTGCGATTTTGTGCCTGTACCATTGAAAAAGGAGTGCTTGCAAAACTCTTTCTTTCTTGTTCAAAGTAGAAGAAATAAGATTGATTTCTTTTGTATATCCTGCTTGTAAAAATTCTTTGAGTCCAAATTTATAGATGATTTTGTCTTCGTATTTTTTAGCAATAGCTTCTGTTGCCGGAATTGTTGCAGTGAATTCTAAAAGCACATTCTCGTTTAATTGTGAATTATTTTTTTTCAAAATGAGTTCTATAACTGTATGTTCCCAACCTTTTTTTTCAATTTCTTCTTTTTTAGTATTAATTTTTATTTCTTCTTGAAAATTAAGTTGTAATTGTTTGTTTTGTTTGTTTGTATCTGTATTGAGATGATGAGCTTCATCGGCAAGCATAACTATATTTTTGCTGTGCAAATCGTCCATAGTAGTCTGATTTTCTCTTTGTAAATGAATATCGTTATAGAGTTTTTGGATAGAAGTAAATTTTATCTCTATCCCTTGCGGATTGTCGCTGAAAGCATCTACTTTTTTGATTGTTATAGTTTTATCATCAATCACGATTTTTTCTTTAAAAAGGTATTTTGTATGAGTGTTGTCTATAAAATTATTTTCAGTTTTATCTACGATATTGTTTTGATTGACAAAGAAAAGAAAATGTCTGTATCCTTGTTTATAATAATACAAAATAGTACTTGCCATCAAAAGAGTTTTTCCTGTTCCTGTTGCCATGTTAAACATCAGGTGAGTAGGGGATTTTTTTAGTTTTGATTTTGGATTTTCATAAAAGAGAAAGTTCTCAAATGCCTCTTTTTGCCACTCAAAAAAAGGATATTTTAAGTTTTCAGATATATAAGCAGGTATCTCAAAAACTTCCGGGCTAAAGTTTTTTAAAGCCTCTTTTTGAGTGTTGATTGTTTCGTAAAGATATTTAATTTCTGCCATAGTTATTCTTTAGATTTTTTTAAAATATCTTTTTCAAGATTTTTTATAGTTTCTAAATATTCTTTTTCTACAGGGGAAAGTGTTTTAACTTGATATTTTTTATATTCTTTTTCGGCTTTTGACATTGCTTTTTCATGACTTACTTTACCGGCATCTTGCAATGTGCCTTTTCCATAACTTTCTGTAAATTTATCAAGCTCTTCAACCCAATCTTGCATTTTCATTGCTTTGTGTTCTATTGCTTTGAGTTCTGCAAGGTCAAAAAATGCCGATACCAAACGATTTAGTCTTTGTAATTCTTCCTCATTGAGATAATTTTTAGCAACATAAATATCTCTTTTGACCGGAATTTCTCCTGAAAATGTTGTTAGTCCCATAAATTTTTTTTCTGCATCTGCACGATTATAAATCAGTTCTGCGGCTGTTTGCTTGTTTACTGCATAGTGAAGTTTGTTTTGAACAGCAGAAAAAAATTTTTTTGATTCTTCACTTTTGGGTTCATAATCAATACTTGTTGCATACAAATCCAACACTTGACGATATAAAACTTTTTCACTGCTTCTAATATCACGAATTCTATCTAATAATTCTTTCCAGTAATTTCCTCCACCCGTTCCTTTGAGTCTTTCATCATTCAAAGCAAAGCCCTTGATAATATACTCTTTAAGAATTTTTGTTGCCCAGATTCTAAACTGTGTTGCTCTTTTGCTATTTACTCTGTAGCCAACAGCAATAATAGCATCGAGATTATAATATTTAACCTTTTTTGTTTGTGTTTTACCCTTTATAGCTCCATGAATAGTGGTATGTTCCAAAATGGAACTTACCATATTTTCTTCTAACTCATTGTCTTCAAAAATATTATTAAGATGCTTGGTAATAGCTGGTCTTTGAACACCAAAAAGCTCTGCCATTTGCTCTTGTGTAAGCCAAACAGTCTCATTTTCCATCACCACATTTACAGATACTTTTTCGTCTGCTGTTTTAAAAATGATGATTTCGGAGTTTTGCTTTTTAATATCTGCCATAGTTTAGCCTTAAGAATTTGTAAAATTATCATTATTTTTGAGAGTGTTTTTCTCTTCGCTTTTGAGTTTTCTTTCAATTTTTTTTACATCTTCTTCTGGTGGTAAATTTTCCGGAGTAATTCCTCGAGAAATAAGTGTATTTCTTACAGATTTGTTGTTGGTTATATGCTCTTTTGAAATTTGATTTTCTGTTTGCATCTTTTTATCTTTGGCATTGAATATGGTGATTTCTGTCGCAAAATCTTTGGCTTTGAGCAAAATAGTTGGCATAAAATCGGCAAGCGGTTTGTTTTTAATTTCCCATTTGTCTTTCATCTGTTGAGTGGTTTTATTGAAAAGTGCCTGGTCTCCTTTGCTTCTCATGAGTGCAAAATTTTGATCACTTCCTGTTTGCTCAAAAATGACTTTTGAGAGTTCCTTTTCTGTCTCTGCGAGTTTGTGTCTTGCTTGGACTCTTTCGTATTCTAGTATTTTTTGTTCAATTATTTCTGCTTTTCTTGTTTGCACGGCAAAATAAGTTTGTGCAAATGCAATTTCTTGTTTTCTTGGATCGCCATTTTGAGCGATGAGATAACAAGCATAACGAGTAAGCATCAAGTCATCTATCTCTTTTTCTGCATTCTTAGGCATTTCTATCGTTTTGCTGACATCGGCAAAATGATCATTTATTTTTTGTCCAGAAATTTCACAAGCAGTTTTTGCTTTACTAATAGCATTAAAAAAGCTTCTCCAAGTGTCATAGCCCAAAAGGTGTTGTAAATCTCTTGCCAACCAAAATTCTACTCCGTCATCTGTTTTGTGTGATGAATCTTCAAAATTTGCTGTTAATTTATGAATTATTTGTGTTTCCATAGTTTATTTCTCACTATTATAAAACTGGTTTGTCAGTTTTTGCTCTTCTTCACTTATGCCAAACTTCTTATCAGCCATTTCCGTCTTGTTTACATACATTTGATTGTTATCTAGCATAGCCATAAACATTTTCTTTTGTTCGTCCAAACTCAAATTTTTAAACTCTTCTTCATAAATTACTT
>DYKL01000581.1 GCA_020722645.1 Acetofilamentum sp.
CGTATGAGTAAGCTAGCGACAAATTCTTAATACAAGGTTTCGGACAATAATGATTTGAAATCCGAAAAAGCAATTATGTTAATTTACAAATTATAAAAGCGGTTTAGTATAAATTTTTTATTGACAATTTTCTTTTACACTTATAAATTGAAAAACATTTATTTGATGTTCTTGTTTTATTTTTTTTATAAAAATAAAAGTTTGCTGTCTGATTAAATTAAATATTTTTGTAGCATAAAATTTAGTAATGAAGTTTTTCAATATATTAGACAGATATATCATCAAAAAATTCCTTTTGACATTTTTTATCGCAATAATTTTGATGATTGCAGTCATACTTATTTTCGATTTGTCAGACAAATTAGGCAAATTTATGGAAAAGCAAATACCATTTAAAAGAATTTTATTTGAATATTATATTAGCTTAGTGCCTTATTATTTGCATATTTTTATGTCATTGTTTGTTTTTCTAGGAATAATATTTTTCACATCGAAAATGGCATCAAAAAGCGAAATAATAGCAATGATGAGTAATGGTATTTCTTTTGGAAGAATTTTTTTACCTTATTTAATTTCTGCTTTCATACTTGTAGTTTTTTCATTTCTTCTGGGCAATTTTATTATTCCTGCATCTACTCAAAAAAGAATCGAATTTGAAAACCAGTTTATTTATTATCGACCCAATGTTCATACAAATGATGTTCACAAACAAATAAGCAAAGGTGTTTTTATTTATATTAAGTTTTTCGACCCTTCAACTGATATCGGACATATTTTCACTATTGAAAAATTTGACGGGACTGATTTAAAATCAAAAATGTATGCAGATAATATATTCTGGGACGAAGAAAAACAGCTATGGCAGGCTAATAATTACTGGATTAGAACCTATGACACAAAACAAGATATAATTGAAACCGGCGACAAAATTGACACAAATATATATATTACTCCCAACGACATCAAAGAATCAATAATTGACATTGAAACATTGAACCTCTTTGAACTTAATCAATTTATTGACGAACAAAAACTGCACGGAAACGACAGCATCAATGAATTTATCTTGACAAAACATAAACGTTTCGGGTTTCCCTTTTCAATTTTTATTCTTACTTTTTTAGGTTACGTTTTTTCGTTTAAAAAGAAACGAGGAGGAACAGGAATTAATTTGGGAATAGGTATTGTAATATCGTCAGCGTTCATATTATTTTCAAAATTATCTGATCAATTGGCGATTAACGGCAATTTAACTCCTTTTCTGGCTGTTTGGCTGCCAAATTTTATTTTTGTAATTATTTCTTTTATAATCTACAAATTTGTATCTAAATAGAGTTAGTTCATAAAGTGCCAAGTTTATAAAGTTATTTTTCAATTCTTTGAAAAGTTTGTTAACTTAACGACATTGATATAAACTTGTTAATTAATAAACTAACATTAAAGAACTGTTACGAAATAAGATGGTTATTAATGCTTTATAAAAAACTGATAATTAGTTATTTACTTTATAACGGAACTTACTTTTAAAAAGCGTGGATTTACAGGGCTTTGCTGCTG
>DYKL01000582.1 GCA_020722645.1 Acetofilamentum sp.
TGGATATTATGAAAATGTAGCTACAGAAGTCAAAAAAAATCAGCAGCAAAGCCCAGTAAATCCACGCTTTTTAAAAGTAAGTTCCGTTAAAAATTATTCATCTTTGATACAGTTGATAGAATAGGCTCATTCCTGCGAAACTCTGTGCTTGTAATCAAAATATCGGGATTAGCACAAATAGTAAAAAAATACTATTATTTTCACATTTTACTTATTTTTATTTTTTAATTTTGACGGTCGAGTGTATGTGCCGTAAAGGATTATCCCGCTTCGCTCAATAAGGGCTTAGCTGTTGCAGAATAGTTTCCTGTCCGCCGATACGAAAGTTTGAACTGGCTACAACGCTTGAATATCTGAAAACCTTAAGGCATATAAACCTTGTTAGCTTTTCGTTGTTTGTTTCCCATAAAATATTTTTCCTGTTATCAACAAACCTGCAAAAACGAATATTGCAAAAACAAAACTACTTAAAGCAAATTGCATCTCACCAGAAAGGATATGTCCGCTTGTGCAACCGCCTGCCATTCTCGCACCTATTATAATTAAAAATCCGCCAATAAATGCCCAAATAATTCGATTTATGTTTGAATTTCCTTTGTATTTTTTCCAATTTTCATGAATTAAAATTAATTTGAAGTCTTTACGAACGAGCGAAAATAAAAAACCGGAGACCAATGCACCAAATAAAAAAATCAATTCCCAATGACCGGGATTTTGAATTTTTGAGAAGTAATCATTATTTGTAATACCCAACACTGAATCAATGGTATAAGGATATGTGGTTGAGGCTCCAATGGGCCTGTCAGAAACGGATTGCAATACGATAACAGCATTTAAAACTGCTAATGCAATGCCTGCAAACAACCATTTATTGTTTTTTGATTTTTCAATTTTATGAAGCCAAAACGATACTGCAATCAACAATGCTGCAATAACAAAACCAAGTATGTTAAACAAGCTGGTATTCTCAGCTAATGCTGATTTTAAGGTAATGTTTCCTAAATCGGGTCCTAAAATATTTGTAATAAAAGGTAATAAAATGGTGTAAATAATTCCACCAAATAATCCTCCTGCAATTCCAATCCATGCATCTATTGAGCCTTGTCCGGCAGATACAGGAAGTGTTCCGGGACAATAGCCCAAAATAGCCATACCTGAGCCAAATATAAGTCCGCCAAGTACGATACCACCTAAAATAAAAGGTTTTGTGTGATAGCTTGCAAATCCTAAATCAATTTCGAGATTAATAAGGATAGCACCTACTCCGATTGCAATTAAAATTGCTTTGGCGACAGCAAAATCTTTGCGTAATGCTAAACCACTAATCGTGTTGAATTCATTAAGATTCGCATATTGCAAAATTCCACCGAACAAAAGTCCGAAAATAAAGATTAAAATAGTCATATTTTTTAGTTTTAATTTTGAATGTTAATTTGTCTTTACAATAAACGCACCGGGTAGCGTAAGCCCCCAAAGAACCGTACGTGCGACTTTCACCGCAAGGCATCTTTAAGGCTTTATGTGCCCATACCACCCGACTGTTAAACTTTTATTTT
>DYKL01000099.1 GCA_020722645.1 Acetofilamentum sp.
GTAACTTGCATTTTTCACCCGCCTTTTCGTCTCTGCGAGGCTTTGCGAAGCAGACACTGACTCGTTAAAACCGGTTCGGGTTTAAGATTACTTCGCAAAACGTCATTGCGAGGAACGAAGCAAAGCCTCGTAATGACGCAAAGCGTATGAGTAGGCTAGCGACAAATTCTTAATACAAGGTTTCGGACAATAATGATTTGCTATCTGAAAGCATTATAAATCAATTAATTACACAAATTCGGATTGCAAATTAGAATTAGCTGTGTTTCCCATTTAGGACAAATTTCTTGAGTTTTTACAGCCGTTTCAGATGTCCTCAATTTGCCTTAATCATGTGCCTGTCCTGAAAGAATCTACAACTGATTTTTCAGTTGATTAAGGTGTCTTCAGCTGAAACAGAATTACCTACTGATTGTTTTCAGCTTTTTTCTGGCGTTTTCTGTCGTGTTCGTCGAGCAAAATTTTTCTGATGCGGATAGATTTTGGAGTAACTTCAACATATTCATCTTCGTTTATATATTCCATTGCTTCTTCGAGCGAAAATTTAATAGCAGGAGTTACAGCAACTTTATCATCAGAACCGGCAGCACGCATATTTGTGAGTTTTTTTGTTTTTATAACGTTGACAACAATATCATCTTGCCTTGTACTTTCGCCGATTACCTGTCCTGCATAAACTTCATCGTTAGGAGCAATAAAAAATCTGCCTCTGTCTTGCAATTTGTCTATTGAATAAGCTATTGCAGTACCGGTTTCCATTGCAATTAAAGCTCCGTTTCTTTTTGTCAGAATATCGCCTTTCCAAGGTTCAAAATCAAAAAAGCGGTGCGAAATAACTGCTTCTCCTTCGGTAGCTGTCATTACAGGATTTGTAAGACCAATTAAGCCACGTGCAGGAATTTTAAAAGTAAGATTTATTCTGTCTCCTTTTTTCTGAATATCAAGGATATCGCCTTTTCTTCGAGAGACAATTTCGATTACTTTTCCCGAAAATTCTTCTTCTACATTAACATACAACAGTTCAATTGGTTCGTGTTTAAAACCGTCAATTTCTTTGATGACTACTTTTGGTTGTCCGAGTTGAAGTTCGTAACCTTCGCGTCGCATTGTTTCAATAAGTATTGATAAATGAAGGATTCCCCTTCCGTAAACCATAAATTTATCGGCTGAATTCGTATCTTCGACACGCAGAGCCAGATTTTTTTCAGTTTCTTTATATAACCTGTCTCGTATTTGACGTGATGTCAGTAATCTTCCTTCTTTTCCGAAAAAAGGAGAATTATTAATCGTAAAAAGCATACTCATTGAAGGTTCATCAACCGCAATAGGTTTAAGGGCTTCTGGTTCATTAATATCTGCAACAGTATCTCCGATGTCAAAAAATTCAAGTCCGTTAATAGCGACTATTTCACCGGCTGTAATTACATTTTTAGTTTTTTCTTTACCAAGCCCCTCAAAAGTGTATAGTTCTTTAACATAGGATTTGTGAATTAGTCCGTCCCGTTGAATTACGGAAACCTGGTCGCCGGCTTTTATAGAGCCTCTGTGTATTTTGCCTACTGCTATTCTACCGGTATATGATGAATAGTCCAAAGAACTGATTTGAATTTGTAAAGTACCCGGATTTTCTTTTAAAGGTTCAAAATAATTTAAGATTGTATCGAGCAAATAAGAAATGTCAGATGTCGGTTTTTTCCAGTCATCGCTCATCCAGCCTTGTTTTGAAGAGCCGAAAACAACCGGATAATTAAGTTGTTCTTCTGTAGCATCAAGCGAAAACATAAGTTCAAAAACCATTTCATTCGTTTCTTCGGGATTGCAGTTCGGTTTATCTACTTTGTTGATAACAACGATAGGTTTTAAGCCCATTTGCAATGCTTTTTGCAAAACAAATCTGGTTTGAGGCATAGGACCTTCAAAAGCATCAACAATCAAAAGTACTCCGTTTGCCATATTCAGAACACGTTCAACTTCGCCCCCAAAATCAGCGTGTCCGGGTGTATCAATTATGTTAATTTTAGTTCCTTTGTATCTTACAGAGACATTTTTAGCCAAAATTGTAATGCCTCTTTCTCTTTCCAAATCGTTGGAATCGAGAATTAAGTCGTTTACTTCCTGATTATCTCTGAATAATTTAACCTGATGAAGAATTCTATCAACTAAGGTAGTCTTTCCGTGGTCAACGTGTGCAATAATTGCGATATTTCTTATTTCCATTACAAAAGTTTTTAAAGCCTGCATTGTAAGGGTTTGTAAAGTTTTTAAAGTAATAGAACAAAACACTTTATAACTATTAACTTTACAAACTTTCAACTATTAAAAAAGGCGTGCAAAATTAGTTGAATGTTGTTAGAAAAAAAATAAATATTTAAAATAAATATTTTGAAGGTTTTGCTCGAAAATTTTAGACAACTTTTTTTTCACGAAAAACAATTTTTTAACCATCATAATTAACTACCACGAAAATCAGAATTTTTTATGGAAAGTTAATATTGTTGGTTTACGATGCCTATAAATTATTTCAATAAGATAATTTAATGATTTTTTGAAAATAACTTTTTGTACCAAGTTGTATTTTAAAAAAATATAAACCGGATTCCATCATCAATGGAGTAATTTCAATAAAATCTTCTCCGTATAAAGTATTAAAATTGCATTTTTTGCCTGAAATATCGAATATTTCAATATTAATATCTTCGTTTAAATCCTTCATAAAGTATATAGTTAACCTATTATTAAAAGGATTCGGACTAATAGTGAACTTTTCATTTAAATCATTTTGTGTTATATACGAAGAGTTCAAAACGTTTACTAAACCGTACAAAGTAAGAGTGTCATTTTCACAACCCTGATTTTTAGCAACTAACATAACATCAAAAAATCCTATTGCAGTATAATAGTGAGTTGGATTTTCATCAATTGAGGAATATCCGTCTCCAAAATTCCAAAAATAACTTGTTGCGTTTTCGGATAAATTAGTAAACTCAACTACCGGATTTGAAAGATATACAAGTGTATCTTCAGTCGAAAAATAAGCAACAGGTTCTGAATATACTCTTATCAAGTTTTGTAAATTGTAAACAGCTGAATCCTCACCTATTCCATAAGCTATTAGTTGCACATCAAAGTCGCCTGAATAGTTATAAGTTACTATTGGGTTTTCATCAGTTGATGTTTCTGGTGTTCCTCCTTCGAAATTCCATAAATATGAAACTGCATTTTGACTTGTATTTGTAAAATTTACCTGCTGTCCGACACAAATATCTTCATCATCAATAGTAAAAGCTGCAAAAACCGAACCTGTTAAAACAACACCATCTGAAGAGATAATTTCTGATTGAAATCCGGCTGAATTTTCTGATTTAACATTGAAATAATAAGTTATACCTTGTTGCAATGAAAGAGAACTAACCGTGGTGCTTGTAGAATTACTATTGTCTGACCAATCAACAATATCAGTTCCGCCTAATGTTGTTCCTATAGAATAAAAATAGTTAGTAATACCTGAATTTGTATCAAATGAATTTCCCCAATTTGCTGATAATTCAGTTGCATTATCAGTAAAATCAATATCATCGTCAATACCATCATTTAAATAAACAGGAACTGAGGGTGCAGTAAAATCAACATTTAAGTCGAAAAAGGCTATTTCGGATAAGTTTCCTGCATAATCGTTTACAATTGACTTAATTTTAGCCGCATATACAGTTGGTTCAGAATTTTGTGTGTAAATATCGTTTGTTTGTTCATTTCCGACTGTTATTGTAACATCAGGATATCTTGACCTGTAAACTTTTATCTCATTCACGGAAATTTGACAATTGCCTGTCCTGAAGCTGATATATTGCCCGTTTGTATATGGAGAACTGAATATATGAGAACCAAGTAGTTCATTATTTCTGTAAACATCTGTTTTTCCGGTTGTTCTGTCATAAATAATAATAAAATTATATAATTCATTCAAATTAGTAGTTATATTGTTAATTGTATGTTCTAATGTAAACTCATCATTTGTAACTTTATAAAATTCAAGAGTTTGATCATCAATTCTAAACCAGATAAAATAAGAATTTCCTCTGTTTGTTTGAGTTGCGTCATCACAAAAGAAATGGAAACCAAACCTTTTGTTAGAACCTGAGCCTTCAAGTTTTGCAGAAAAATTGTACAAATATCTGTTGGATAAATTTTGAGTTAACTGCGCATAAATATTAGAATTATTCTCATTTTCGTCTGTTTGTGATAAATAACCATTACTTACTTGCCATTGTCCAACAACAGGAGTCCATTGTTGTTGCATATCTGTATCAAAATTATCAGCAAAAAAACCATTATTTGAATTAGCAAACCAATCTTCGCCATCAAACATAATAACTTGATAAAAAGCTTTTTCAACTCCAATATTATCTTCGTCAGTAAAATTTGCTGTAAAATCTGTTGTTTTCCAGTTACCACCTGTTGTCGCAATTTCTGTTGTTGGAGGCTCACTATCTGCCTGAACGGAAGTCCACGAGGCTTGCCAGCCAATATCGGTAGTTGCACAATCGGATCGAAATTCAACTAGTAAAGACCCCCCTGTTGAAACAACAGTTCCCGGACTTTGTGTATTCCATCTTCCAATTAAAGGAGAAAATTCATTATTGCCGTCGTAAATGTAAATAAAATCGTAATTGTCTTCAAGGGCAAAAGAATTGAAAGTAAGCGTAATACTTTCCGTATTTTCGGGTTGAATTAACCAAAAATGTCTTTCATCATCGCTATAATCACCACTTTGCCCCCCGGTGTCGTAAAAAGTTCCAGAAGAAGCTGTCAATGTTGTCCAAGTTCCAAGACCTTGGTTTACAAGCCTGTAATAATAATCCCATGTCCAATATGGTCCCGGGTCAGTGTGAGTCTGATTTGGCAGATGCTGATGTCCACAGATTTTTGTACAATAAGAACTACCTCCCAAAACATGATTCCCGTAGTCAAGTACAGTTCCGTCGTCAAGTGTATCTCTGTAAAACATTCGATGTTTATTTATTCCGTATGCATCGCAAATATCAGCAGTCAAATCAGCCGAACTTTGATACATTGCAGGGGTGTACCAAGTATTTTGTTCAACATAACCTTCGTGTTCATATCCAACTGTATAAGGATTTTCTGTACCAACATGCCATGCTTTATTTTCTTCTAATACCATTTGAGTTAATTGTCCATCTGAAGAACGAACTACATAATGAGTTGATGCATTAGCATCTGGATTTTGAAACCAGGATATACAACCGGAATAGCTTCCTTGGACGGTATGTATTATAACTGTGGATATTGCAGTTCCGTTTCTGGAACTATAATTTGGAGAAGCTACCCAAAAACAATGAGAAACATTATAGTCAGGACAGGCAACTTTTGATTCATCGGATATGTATGTATTTCCTTTTGTATCAGTAATTTGATCTCCTTCAATCAAAACTTTCTCTGAAGATAAAATTTCATAATTTTGACCGAAAACAGATTTTAAATCAATTTTGTAATCAGGAAATTCGTACAATTTTGAATATTCCGGATTGTTTAAAAAAACAAAAACAGAATAAATATATGTATTCAAAGCATAATTATTAACAATTTCGGTCTCAAAATCAGGAATTTCAGATAATTCAGCTAAAATAATAAAATAATCGGAAGGATTAATTGAATTTATTTTGTATTTTTTTTGTAATTCACTTACAGCTAAAGCATAAGCAAGTATGTTTTTGTCTGCATTATTCTTAATTTCATCTACACTAATACCAGATAACTCTGAGATAAGTTTTAAATTTTCGTTAAAATAATTCTTCCCATCTTCAACCAAGCCCATAACTCCCCACATTTTGGGAACTCCTAAAGGACTTTCGCTATAAGTTTCATCTATATGCGTAAATCTGGTATTTGTAAATGCTACCCCTTCCAGTAATCCTTTCGGGATATTTGGGCAGAGTTTATATGCATTGTCAAAACTGCTTTTGTAATGATTATATGTTACTATGTCATATTGTCCATAGACAAAAATAAACATAAAAATTGAACTGAAGAAGATGATAAAATGTTTCATTTTATTTTTTTTTTTTAAAGATAAAAGTGGTTTTTATTATTCAATCTGAATTTTTCCTGAATCTGCAATTTCATCAAATATTTTTAAATGGATTTTTTTAAAAAGTCAAAAATTTAAAAATGAAATCTGATATTGTTATTTTTTCCTGAATACAATTTTATATTTTTTGTTACCGTAGATTCTGTCGATAGAAAAGAATTCGTCATGGTATTGATTATTAAGATACATTTCAGTTTGATTGCAGTAAAATTTACTTGCCGGATGTCCTGAATTTCCCGTTGGTATTACTGTTTGTGATTTTTCCCAGTCATTCAATGTAAAGATATGACGATGAGATGCACCGGTTGTTACTTTATAATTTTTATCAAACGGATACGAAAACGGTGAAACAGTATGATTACTGCCTCCGACCGGATATGGACCTCTGTTTAACTTAAATATTTTATCAAGAATTTTTACTTTTGACAAAGGATGCGAAATTTCCAAGGTATGTAATTTGCCGAATTCCCATTTTTCAACATTACTACCAAATTGTTTTTCGAGCGTATCCAAAGTTTTTTGGTATGCAATTTTTACAATATCTTCAATATTTTCTGTTTTATCGGTTGTCAGGACATTGTCGAAAAGTGCAGATTCCTTATTGTTCCACAAATTAAGCAGCATATTGTTCATCATAACTTTTGAATTGTTGAATTCATCATAAACAACGTAAGTAATTTCATCAACAACAGCTTCCTGAATAAACAAAATATTGAACTGTTCAAAAATCATTGCCGCAACACTTTCGGCAGTCAAAACTCCGTCCCATTGCGAAAGAATTTCAACCGATTTTTTGTAAGTTTCTGTTTCAAGATTCAGTTTTGAAATTTCAAAAATCATTTTTTCCAAAATATCATCAGCAAGAGCAGATTTTTGGTCAACCAAAATTTGTTTCATATCTTCGACCGAAATTTTATCTTTTGCCTGAATTAATTCACTGATTCGGCGGTATCTGAAATCCTGAAAATAATATTGCGAAATGTAATAATCTACATCATAAGTGCTTTTGTTGTTTGCCGAAACTATGTAACCTCTTTGCGGATTGAACTCATAAGGTAAAGAATCAAAAGAAATAAAGCCTTTCCAGTCGTACAAAGAAGTATCGCCCGGGAATAGATAAAAACCGTCTGTAATTCTGTCCGGCACTTTTGCTGAAAGCTGAATGCCTATGTTTCCGTTTATGTCTGCATAATTTATATTCTGAGCAACTGCACCGAAGTTTGAACAGGCTTTTCTGAAATCGTCCCAGTTTTCGGCTCTGTTCAGATAATAAATACCTGCAAATTCATTGCTGAACTCATTTCCAACCCAATGCATAGAAATTACTTTGTTGTCCAAATTTTTGAATTTTGAAACAATAGGACCTCGGTGTGTGTATTTTATATATCCTTTCAGAGTTTCTCCCTCTTTGGTGTTGATAATTTCTTCTTTAACAATAATATCTTTCCATTGTCCGTCGTAAAGATATTTTGAAGTGTCTTCGTTAACAGTCTCGATGTAAAAATCAGTCCCGTCAAGCATAACATTAGTCATACCCCACGCAATATTTTCGTTATGACCGCAAACAATCCCCGGTGCTCCCGGAATAGTAAGACCTGAAACATTCATTTCTCCTTCAATTGTCAATTGCATCTGAAACCATATCCCCGGAATACCAAAACCAAGATGCATATCATTGCATAATATCGGAGAACCTGTTTCTGATTTTTCGCCGTTTACAACCCAGTTGTTGCTTGCCATAAAAGGAATATTGCCGAGTTCAAAAATTGTAGAACCTAAATCTGATATTTCATCTTCAATTTCAATAGTTTGATTTTCGGTTAAATGATAAATTGTTTGCTGCTTGTCGAAATTTGGCACAAATTCACTAAATAAAGCAGAATCCACAAGATTTTGTATTTTATACAAGGTAACTTCTGTTTCCCAAGCCGATACTAAGTCCCATGCAATATAACCAATTAAATTCAATGAATGTTGAGGCTCCCATTTTTGTGGTTTGTAGCCAAGTATTTTGAACTCTATCGGTAATTTTTTTTGATTTTGTTCAATGTATTGATTTATGCCGTCTGCATAAGCAATCAGAACGTCTTTCATATTTTGGTCGAGGCTGTCGTAAATCATCTGTGATTTTTCAGAAATTCTCAATGCTCTGAGCAACACGTCAGTTTTGAAAAAATCTTTGCCGAAAATTTCGGATAAGTTACCTTGTGTCGCCCTTCTAATCAAGTCCATTTGCCACATTCTTTCACCTGCAACTATGTAACCGGCAACCATATACAAATCGTGTTCGTTTTTGGCTATAATATGCGGTATTCCGAGAGAATCAATATAGACTTCAACATCTTCGTTCAGATTATTAAGAACAACATCATTTTTGTAATCAGGTAGGGGTTTATGAGAAAAAATGCGTATAAAAATCAAAACGCCGATAATTAAAACGCCGATAATTCCTATTAAAATATATAAAAAACGTTTCATAATTTTGTTTTTTGGTTTGAAAATTGTCCCAAAAATAAATAAAATATTTTTGTTTTACCCACATAAATAAAAATAATTATAGCCTTGAAAGTATATAAGGTTGAAAATCAAAAAATTAAAATGTGTTTTGATGAAGTTTTTTAGCCCAAATAAAACTTTATGAACTTTAAACATTTAACTTTATAATGTGAATTAAGAGTTGAAGTTTAACTGGCAGGTGTATATCCTTTCAGGACAGGCACCTGCCAGAGGCAAATTGCCTTAATCAGGTGTTTTTCACCTGATTTAAAATAAACGCATAACAAGTTAATTTTAAACATTATTTTTCAACCCTTAATTCGCGTTTATAATTAATTTAAATGTTAAAATTTAGACAAATATTGTTTTCTTTTCGTTAATACATTATAAATTCTAAAAACCAGGATTATGCAAAAATTATTACTGTTTTCTGTTTTATTAACATTTACTTATTTTATGAATGCACAATTTCCGGATAATGTTACTCCGTTAGATGTAAAACCAAATCAGGCGTTTTCTGTTGAAGGTTTTTTGGTAAAAGGTCAGAAAATGGAAGATTTGTCGTGGGCTTCAAATAGTTCGGTTGCTTGTTTTCCGGGTACTCAAAACAGCAAATTTACAGGTAATCACGTATTGTATTCTATGGTTTTGCCTCCAAAATCACAACTTACTATTACTTTGATTCCTGAGAATGAAGATGCAAATCTTAGTTTGTACGCTTATCAAATCGGAACTAACAATTATTCAACAGTTCCAAATCTTACATCTTGTGTAACCTGCGAAGCCGATTATAAATGGGATTACCCGAAAGTAGGTAAAACACAGGACCATACAAGAAGTGTTTATCTTAATTCTATTGCCAATCCTTATAACGTGGTAATAGGCGTTGCAGGTGCAGACGGTCGTGAAAAAGCACCGTTTACTCTGAAAATTGACCTTGTTACAGAAGTTGAAAACACTGAGGAACAGCAACCTCTAAAAATTTATACTGCAAAATCAGAAAAAGGAAAAATTCTCACTTATGCCGGTGATTTGAGCGAAGGTGTAAAAATCTACGATTTATCATGGGCTTCAAACAGTTCTGTAGCTTGTTTTCCTGCTACACAGAATTCCAAATTTACAGGAAATCATATTATATACATCACCGAAATACCTGACCATTCAGAGATGGAAATAACTGTTGTACCTGATGATGTTAATGCCAATTTCAGCATATACGCATATATGGTAGGTTTAACAAACGATGCTATGGTCCCGAATTTAACATCCTGTATAACCTGTGAAGCCGAGCATAAATGGGATTATCCAAAAGTAGGCAAAACACAAGACCATACAAGAACAGTTTATCTCAATGCAATTAACAACCGTTATAAAGTTGTAATAGGTGTTGCAGGTGCCGAAGGTCTGACAAACGGTACTTTTAAGCTGAAAATATCTGTAAAATAATATTTAGTCCACTTTAAAAAAATTGTACAGAAAGGGATATTAAGGTTCCAAAATTTGTGTTTCTGATAAAACAAAAGACGCAAAGCGTTTAAAATCAGATGTTTAATTTTGGTAATTTATTCTTTTTTAGGCAAAAATGGCAATTATTTTAATGTAAATTATTAAAATTAGGACAAAAAATTACCACTTTTTCAGAAAAAACGCTCATAAATGCGTTTTAACGCACGAAAATTAATTTTCCGACCTAAAACACCACTTTTTGAGAAATGGCTCTAAAATGCACAGAAATGCCCCAAATTCGCATTCGGCTTATTTTTTT
>DYKL01000583.1 GCA_020722645.1 Acetofilamentum sp.
TACTTGATTTTTCAAGTATTTTGATAATTGTTAAATTTGTTAAGGAATTGCTGTGTCGGAATTGGAACTCAAAAACCTATCGTAAAATTGCACGTTTATTCTGCTATTGATGAATATCCGAACGAATTACCTGTTTTCAGGCTCGAAAGTTACGACCATAACGAAAGTAATGCGTGGGATTTTAGCAACAACAGACAAAATCTGGAAATAAAATACGGAAGCACACACGAAGAACAAGTTCAGGAAACAAAAACTCTTTTTGTTTTCAATGAAAAAGCAATGATTGGAGTAGGAACTGACAATCCGCAAGCAAATATTCATATTCTAAATTCCGAAACACAATCTGCAAATATTATTTTTGAAGCCCCTAAAAACGCTTCGGCTAATGCTCCTAGCACTTTTTTGGAAATTGAAAACAAAAGAGGAAAAGTAGGTTTATTTTATTACGATGACCAAACCGACAAGTTTTCAATTCTGAAATACAACAATAACAATCAAAAGTTAAGTTTCTTTGAAAATGTTACTATCACACCGGAAGGAACAGTAGAGGCTGTAAAATTTATTGGCGATGGCTCTGAATTGACCGGAATTGAAGCATCTGATATTTGGGAAATATCTCAAAATGGTAACGATATATTTTATAACGGAGGATATGTAGGTATTGGTAAAAGCTCTCCTGAAAAAACACTAGATTTGAGTGGCTTTGAACCAACTATTAGATTTAATTCAAAATATGAATTAATAAGTCCTGCACCAGACGCAACCACAAATACTGTTGTTGACAAATGGGACATAAGAATGATAGAAAATTCTTTAAATTTTGACTATACTTTTAACAATACAACAACATCAGAATCATTATTAAAACTTGACGTTACAAATGGAAGTTTCAAAATGAATATAGCAGGCAGAGTTGATGCCCAACAATATTTTCAAAATGGAGAACCTTTTGTTACTAGTCAATGGCTTTCAAATGGAAACGATATTTATTATAATGGCGGTAATGTTGGAATTGGCACTGAAAATCCTACCGCACCTTTACATATATACGGCACTAATCCCGATATTTTTCTTGATGTAAACACTTCCACAGCAGGTGGTTATAATCCGCAGTTATCTTTTGCCGAAGATGGTATTGAAAAAGCATTGTTTTACTATGAAAGAGGAGAAAATAATCTTGTTTTAAAAAATAACAGTATCTCGGCTGTTGTTATTGATGAGCAAGGAAATGTGGGAATTGGTACCGATTATATTCCAACAGGATATAAACTTTCTGTTGATGGTAAGATAATTTGTGAAAAAATTAAAGTTGTATCTGACGTAAATGGTGCTGATTTTGTTTTTGATGAAAATTATAATTTAATGCCTATTGAAGATGTAGAAAGTTTTATCATTGAAAACAAACATTTACCTAATGTTCCTACTGCTAATGAAATGAAAACCAATGGTTTTGACTTGATTGAAATGGATATAATTTTATTACAAAAAATTGAAGAGCTTACATTATACATAATAGAACAAAACAAAATTATTCAAAAACAGCAAGAAGAAAT
>DYKL01000100.1 GCA_020722645.1 Acetofilamentum sp.
TTTTAATGTATCTCACTATATAAAAGCGAATTGCAAGTTTTCTTGCAAACACTAAATACCTTTATTGGTGTAAGTTCCGGATATAATTCTACAACTGCGACAAATAACGTTTTCATTGGCGAAAATACAGGCTATCAGGTTAAAGGTGAAAAAAATGTAATAATTAGATGTAATGCAGTTGGTTTCACAAATAATAATTCAAATATTGCTACCGAATCTGTTTATATTGGTTATCAGTCCGGTTTTAACAGTAGTATAGATGCATATACAAATAACAATACTTTTATCGGAACTCAGACCGGATACAACAATTCGTCAGGTAGCGGTAATGTTTATATTGGATATCAGGCAGGATATAACGCAAATTCATCTAATGAATTATATATTGATAATTCGAACACAAATTTCCCACTAATATACGGAGATTTTGCAAATAACAGCATTTGTATCAACGGTAATTTGGGTTATTCAGGCACTTTGGGCGCTTGTTCCGATAAACGTTACAAAAAAGATGTTTATAATATACCAAATGCACTGGAATATATTTTGAATTTGAACGGAGTTTATTATAATTGGCGAACAGATGAATTTCCCGATATGGATTTTAGCGAAACCAGACAAATAGGAGTTATTGCTCAGGATGTAGAAATTTATTTTCCGGAATTAGTTTCTACTGATAAAAACGGATATAAAATGGTTGATTATTCAAAATTTACACCTGTACTTATTGAAGCAGTTAAAGAACAGCAACAAATAATTGAAAATCAAGAAAACAGAATAAATCAACTTGAAGAAAAAGTGAATGAACTCAGTGAAATTATAAGTCAAATTAAAGAATAAAAAATTTAAACCCCGCAGATTTTAAGAAATCTTCGGGGTTTATTATTTTATTCGGCTAATATTAAAGCATCATAAATAGCCTGATGTATTTTCTGGCGAATTTGGTATTTGTTAATTTTCCAATTGTTTGCTGAGGGGTGAATCCTGTTTGAAAGGAATACGAATACAATTTTAGTGTCCGGATCAACCCATACACAGCATCCTGTAAAACCTGTATGTCCATAAGTATTTGGGGAGGCATCTTTTGCGCATATTTGCTTTTTTGACCATTTATCAAACCCAAGCCCTCTGTGGCTATCAGGTTGAGTTGCGGTAAATTTCGCAATAGTAGAATTGCTTAAAAACCTTATTCCTCCATAAGTACCACCGTTCAAAAGCATTTGCAGGACAACGCCCAAATTATGTGCATTAGAAAATAATCCCGCATTTCCGGCAACACCACCCAATAAAGCCGCCGACGGGTCGTGAACATAACCCCATATCAACTGATTGCGCCAGTAATTGTCTCTTTCGGTAGGAACAATATATGCACGATTAAAATTTTTTCGGGGTAAAAAAGTTATATAATTTAGTCCCAGTGGTCTGTAAAAATTTCGCCACGTATAAATATTTATTCCCTGTCTGTTTATTGAATCCATTGCCATTTGCAAAATAATCATATTGACATCGCTATATATATATACTTTTTTAGACCAGACCGGCAGTTCTTTTGTATCACGCCATAATGTGTCAAAATAAGCCTTTTTCAGATACATTCCTTCTGCAACCTGAACAGTTGAACTGTCTTTTATGTATCTGTTAGTGAATATTTTATCTCTTTTTTCCTGATAAGATAATTCGTTTGAAACAGAATCAAAACCCTCATTGTAGAGGTCTTCAATTTTTCTGAAATAATCATTATCAAGAAGCATTAATTTTAAAATCGGCAAAGCAGGTTGAATGCCTGATGCGTGAGTAAGCATCAACCGAGGCGTAACTTTAAAAATATTGTTTTTTGGTGTTAATTTGTAAATTATCGTATCAAACGAAATTACAATGCTATCGCCTATTTGAACTGTATCTAAACCTTTGATTTTTTTCTCCCAGTTCTTGTCGTCATTTTTATTTATTGTGTCAATTTTAATAAGAGTATCCGGTTTTATTCTGTCGTAATCAATTTTTGTGTCTTTAAAATACCTTTCAATATTAACATCTAAAGGCAATTTCCCTTGTTCGTACATCTTCATTGCCGACAAAGTAGTTGCTATTACTTTTGTTACAGAAGCAATATCGTACAAATCTGTTTTTTTGACACTTGTAGATTTGTCATAAGTATGAAAACCATAACATTTATCTACAATCACAACACCATCTTTGATAGCAAAAACCTGACAGCCCGGAAAAATATATCTCGAAACAGCATCATTTGCAATACTGTCTATTATAAGCAATTTTTCGGAGCTTACACCAACCATTTCGGGTATATCGTAACCAATTCTGGTTTTGTTAGTAACATTTCCGTAACCAAAATAAAGAGAGTCGGAAATAGTTACAGGTAATTGTGCATTTGACTCAATTCCTCCGAAAATTATCTGAGCTGCATAACTTTGAGAAACTTCATCATTGTACCAAATATGAATTAAATGTTTTACATTTTCTAATAATTTAATATTTTCAGTATTTGAAAAATTTACAATTATGAGATTATTTGAAGTGTCTATTTTTTCTATTTCAGAAGCAAAACTATTATCTATTGCGATATTGTTAAGAACAAAAATTATATTTGACTTTGGCTGAAATTGCAATTTTTTAATTTCATCAGCAGGATTGCCGGCTAAATACTTATCAGCCGAATAGTTATAGTTTTTTATAATATTGCAAAATTCTTTTGTTTCGGCTTCTCCAAAAACAAAACACTGATACTTTGAATTTATATCAATGACAGGTATCAGATTATCTTCATTTTTTATAACGATTGAGGAGTATTTTTTGAATTTTCTAAGCAAAATATCACTTGAAATATTATCAAATTTGAAAGAATCTTCATCAATATCATTTAAAATTTTATTGTTTTGTTTGAACCAGATTTTTGCCAATAATATTTTTTTGACTTTTTTATCAAGTAATTTTCTGAATTTTTTCTTTGATTTTGCAACTTTAATTAGTTCATTATAAATTAGTTCTGTTTTTTCGGAAGTAATTAAAACATCAAAATCAGATTCGAAAAAAGTTTCATAATTTTCAAAAATATCCTGATTTCCGACAATAATGCCACCAAAAACATAATTCTGTTTCAAAGAACTAATCAACTCATAATCATCAACATACAAAAAAGGTAGTCCGTTTTTAAATTGTTTGTCGTAAAATTTGTTTAACATACCTGAAAAAACTGAATCTTTTTTAGGCAACTTCAAAAAAGGGACAGAAAAAAACAAATTATGAGAAATAAATCTTTCAATCAAAATCTCTGAATAATTCAGATAATATCTGATTTGAACCGTGTCATATTCAATTGTATCTGCTATATTGTTCAGCAAATTCGAAAATACCAGCGAAGTTCCGCTTATAGTATTCTGTTTGATTAAAAAATCGAAATATTCACTCAAAAGACTTGTATCTCTTATAGACATCATTATATAAGCATTCGGAAGGTCGAAATAATTTGAGAAAAAATTCGGTGCATTTATATTGTTGTTCAGACAAAAAAACGGAAACACATTTGCATTGCCTGATATTTTTTTATAAGTTTCCGCAAAATCATCTAAGCTGTCTGTACTTAAAAAATAAGCCCCAAATAACGAATCCTTGGTCTGTTCCAATTGGTTATAATCGACAAAAAGCAACTGTGCTACTTTTTGTTCAATTGTCATAATTTCGAGCAAACTGTCTGCTTCAGCAGGATCAACATTTAAAAAACTAACATTTGTATCAATATCTGATTTTGGAACAAATAAGAATAAAGCACCTGCCAGAATGCCAAGAGTTATAGCATATACAATCAAATGCACAAAAAATTGCTTTGTTTTTGACAAGTGCTTCATAATTAAAATGTTAATCATTTAATATGTTTGTAAGTTCTGTATAACTTTCAAGTTTGCCTTTTTTATCATACGATTCGGATTTTATCAAACCGTATTTTTCGTTGTACCATTCATTAGCTTTTGCTTGTGTAGTAATAAATCCCATTTTTACGTTTACATCATAAGATAATTTTACTGTTTCAAAAGTTCCGGCAGATGTAGTTATATTTTCAACTGCTTCAACTTTTCTGTTTGTTATCTGACTTTCGATGGTCATAAAAGCAGTACCGTTATTTTTTATAACAATTGTCATTTGAGCATCATTTAGCTGCTGACCGGCAGTTGGATTAGACGGAAACTCAACGTTATCACCTGTAACTTCTATTTCCATATCCTTATAAGCACTTGTATCAACTCCGGCAAAATAGTCAGACATATCAATTGTGATTACGCCATTGCTGCAATATGCTGAAAATTCTGATGTTATTGTTGTATCACTTTCAACTGATTTTGATTCAATTCTGTAACGTACTTCAACGTTATCAGCATTAATTTTTTTATCAATAACTGTTCTTATGTTGATTGATGTTAAATTACCTTTTTTGTCAAAGTTTGAATACTCAACCGAAGTTCCTTTTTTTTCGAGGAAATATTTAAAACATTCCTGCGACTTGCCGTTTACAGCCAAAAAGCTGATAATTGAAATAAAAAAAACAAATTTTTTCATATTAACTAATTTTTTAGAATTTTAAAAAAGTTTGCAAATATGCTTAAAAAAAACCTTTTTAAAAATAATTTTTGATAAAATAACAACTAAAACTTAAAAACAGAAAACATTAACCAAAAATAATACCGCTTTGAATTAACTTCGCTTTTTGGGATTTGCAATTACTACTGAAGTTTCACACTTGAATTAAACAGTTGAATTTAAGGTGGAATTTACCTTCACCCTAAGTCATATTGGAAATATCTTGCTTGAACCGAAAGTTTATTGTAAATATTACATTAACAAAGTGCAATTAATTGTACATCGTGATTTTATCATCACATTACTGTTAATGCAAAAAAGCAGCTTCTAGTTACAGAATTCGGATTTGAAATCCGAATTAGCTTCATATAAAAATTGATAGCGGGTTGAAATAAATATTTTATCAAATATTTTGTAAAAAGTAAAAAAACTTCGTATAATTGATAAATTTTTAAAAACAAAAATATGTGGTATATAATTGTTATAATTGCATTGGTAATTGGTCTTATAACCGGCGTCGGCTGTAATGTTCTTAATAAAAAAACTAAAATTGAAAATGTTAACAACCCAAAAGATTCAACACCGGAGGTATATTCAAAAGCTGAAATTGAAGATATGCTTAAAAAATTATCAAAATCAAACCCGAAAAACCTCGAAACCATCGGTGCAATGTGTTACGAAATGGCTGCTCTTCCGGAACGAGTAGAATATGTTTGTCCTGTTTGCGGTGAAAAAACATTATATACAAATAATTATCATTACACTAAACTTATAGCGTGGGATTTGGAACAAATGAGACAAATAGTAGCCGGATTAAAAGGTATAGATATTAAATTAGACGAATCGCAATTTTGTAAAAATTGTAGTCCTAATATTGGAGAACCGCAATTGTGCCTTATAGTAACTCTTGAAGGCGAAAAAGAACATAAAACCTGTGGTATAATTATGTTTGATATTAAGATTTTATCAGATTTTTTAAATGGAAGTGAAGTTTATAAAGGTTTTTATGATGAAGAAACTCCGCTTAAAGAATATATCCCAAGAATTGAAGAATTACTGGGAGTTAAAATGAAATAAAAAAAAACCGCTCAATTGAGCGGTTTTTTTTAGTTTGTTATTCTATAAAAGTAGGTCCTTCTACATATTCAAAAGTTCCGACACCTGTACAAAGGAATTTGCACATATATGTAGAATATTTGCCGGTATATCCGTCAAAATAAACTTCATAATAAACTGGTACACCATTAGAGAATGGTTGAGCATCAGGGTAAACAGTTTCAAGGACAACGTTTAATGCAGTAGGAATACGAGCTAAAATAACTTCTTTAATTTCTTCGGCATCTAAACCTGTCAATTCTCCAAAATGGTCATTTCCTTGATGTTTGTAATCTCTGAAATCAAAATTACCGTAATAAGAAGAAGCACCGAAATACCATTCGGTATTTTGAGGATAGTTTGCATCTAAATAAACCGACAAAGAATCATTTGTAGTAACCCAATCTACTATTAATTGATAATCACTTTTACCCATTACGTGTTTAACAGTCGGGTCAAAAACCCAATCAGTACCATTATGAATAAACTGGTTTGATTTTGTTTCGTATAAATACCAATCGGCACCGTCAAATAAACATTTAATGTAATAAATTGAAGTTGTTCCACTTGAGTAGTATTTATAAACTAATTGAACAGTTGTATTAGCAACAGCAAAAGGATATTTCATCTCTAAAAAAATCGGTAGGTAATGATTTGGGTCGCTTGAAGAGGAGAAATTACCGTATTGTCCGGGTTCACCTGAACCTGTTCCCATCATGTCATAATCCTCATCTGACAAAACAAGAGCATCTTCAGGTATAAGCCATTCGGTACCGTCATATTGGAATAAAGAAGCGGCAGAAACAGTATCTGTTCCATCATCAAACTTATAAGTAACGTATAAAAAGTCATCTGCTACCGGAGTTGTAATATTTTGTTCAATTATTGCAGGGATATCATCAGTTGTAGTAAATGTATCTGTCAAAGCTAATTTTTGTTCATCTGTAAACATAAATTTATAATCATATTTATAAGTAATTACAGCCGAAGAAGCAGAATCCAAGGCTATAAAAGTTTTATTCAAAAATAAAGGGATAAAATAAGCTTCGCTTCTAGTAGGCGAAAAACTTTTGTATGAGGCAAGCTCGCTTGCTAATGTCGAGTCTTCTTCATTAGTTGCTAATGCAAGAGCAAGAGATTTCATTGTAGTATAATCATCATCAGTAAGAGAATATTCAATAGCTTCATTATAAGGAACGCGCATAGCATCAAGCTCTTCATAAATTTGTTTGTTCGGATTGCAAGAATAAACCAATAATACAAGCAATCCAACTATTGCGATATGTATTTTTTTCATAATAAAATAGATTTAAAGTTAATAAAATTAAAATCTGACTTTAAGGCCTAAGTTCCAAGTACGACCAAAGCCGTAATAAACTAATGCAGTAGCGGCATCGTGATTTCCGCCATCTTGAGCGTCAGAAATGTATTCAGTGTCAAATAAGTTATCAACCTTGCCGTACAAAGTAGTGTTAAAATCACCTATATTAAAGTCGTATCTTACATTGCAGTCCAACAAATTGTATGAAGGCATTTTCCAAGCATCAATGCCTTTATCGGCGGGGTCGGTTCTGTATTCTACATTAAACTGGGCATAAACTCTGTCGAAATAAGTCCAGTCAGCACCAACTTTAAATCTTGGTAACAATTCCCAGTCAAAAATTACGGCACCTGTAGTTTGAGCGGCATCAGAAACGTGTATTCCTGAAGCATATACGTGTGTAGAAGCTGTAACAATACCATTTAAGTCAGTAATAGTAGCGTCTCCATCGCCATTCCATTGCCAATCACCAATAGAAAACATTAAACCAAGATTAACTTTTCTTGTAGGATTGATTGTTGAAACAAATTCAATACCTTTGTGTAATGCGTCCAAGCCAGATACGTTTGCAATGTCAGTTCCGGAATTAAAAGTCATTGATTTGTCCATCCAATTAGTATAATATCCATAAATGCTTGATTTAACCATTGCTGTTTTTAATCCTAAACCAGCTTCAAAAGTCAAAACTTTTTCTTCCTGAACATCTTCGTTAAGCACATTATTATAAAGCGGATAAACGAATTTCATATAAGGAGGACGAAGATTGTAACCACCATTTGCAAAAACATTCAACCAGTCGGTAATGTTATAATTTGCACCTGCTTTAACGCTGTATGTTAAGAAATTAAACCAGTCAGTAACTTGTCCTTCATCGGGTGTATATTGAAAATAATCACTACGTCTGTAGGCTGTATTTGATAAAGAACCGGATAAAAATGAAGAGAAATTAGTGGAAGAATATTCAACCTGAGCAAAAAATCCTTCCCAAAGAACTTCACCATAATTTTCGTAGTTAACAACATCACCTTTATATAAAGGTGTACCCGGGTCACGGTTTATGTTTCTGCTGTCCAAAAAGTAACTGCCACCAAGCAAATCCTCTATTGTGTAAAAGTGAAATCCTTTGTAATAACGGGCATCAATACCGGTTGTTAAAGTCATTTTGTTAATATCAGCTTTTAAAGTTGATAAAAGCCCCCACCAGTTGTGTGAGTTGTTTCCGGCAGCAATAATAGTTTTAGAGCCTGTCAGAGAAGCTTCGTTTGTAGCAATAGCGCTTTCATAATCGATTAAACCATCAACAACATTAAGGCTTTGTCCGTAAACTCTACGTCCGCCACCACGACCGTTTGAGTTGTATAAAACAGTATTAAGCTGTATATTTTCGTTTATTTTGAAGTAATGGTTTAATGAAATAACAGGTTTATGATAAAAATTATAAGCATAAGCACCTGGATAAATTTCATTATTTAAATAACCATAATCCCAGTTCATTTTAATACCGTCAGGGCTGTTGCGATAGTCTTCAATCAAACGTTTATTTGAGCGTTGATTGTGCCATTGAGGAGCACCAAAGGCGTTGAAAGAAATTTGATTTTTATCCGAAAATCTTTTAGATATGTTGAAATAATAGCTCCAACCTTCAAAATTAGTGCCTTTTACATAACCGTCGCCTGTAGTATGAGCGCCACTTGCAGTAACAGCCCAACCATTTTCGTACATACCTGTTGAAACAGTAAAAGCTACTTTACTATATCCGTCATTACCGATATTATAGCTTACATTACCGCCTTTTTCCATATCAGTAGTTTTTGTGATAATGTTAATTGTTCCACCCACAGATGAAATAGCAAGTTTTGAAGCACCGATACCGCGTTGAACCTGAATTGTACGAGTAACATCAGACAAACCAGACCAGTTTGACCAGTAAACGTGTCCTGTTTCCATATCATTAACAGGCACCCCGTTGATAAGTACTCCGACATTTCTTGAATCAAAACCTCTAAGATTTACACGACCATCGCCATATCCACCGCCTTGTTTAGTAGCATAAATACTTGGAGTTGTTTTAAGAATTTCCGGAAATTCCTGACTACCCATTCTTTCACTAAGATAAACAGGGTCAATTGTAGATACAGTAATCGGAGTTTTTCTGTCCACAGCAAAAGAAGCGATTACTTTAACTTCTTCGATACCGATAGCATCAGATTGCAGTTCAATTTTACCGATTGTCTGTTCGATAAAACCTTCGATGTTTAAGTCCATAGTATATTCAATATATCCTATGGCAGTAATTTGTAATTTGCTCAAACCTTCGGGAACTTTTAAAGAAAATTTTCCGTCTAAGTTTGTAATAGTCCCCATGTTGGTTCCTTTAATATAAACTGTTGCACCCGGTATTGTCTGACCGGTTGTTCCGTCAATTATCTGTCCGTTAATTGACTGAGCCTCAATTGATAAGTTGAATATTAATAAAATACCCAACAACAAAAAGCAAAGTTTTTTCATATTGTTTTTATTTAGAGTTTAAATGCAATATTAAATTTTTTTAATTTATAAAAAAAAAATTTTTTAAAATTATACAATAATTATCTGATACATTGAATTGTAAAAAAACAGAAAAATAAGTTATTTTGTACTGTTGAAAATATTTTTGGTATTTTTTTCAAGAAAAATTTTTCCGATATTATAGTCTTCGTTTTCAATTATTTCAATTTTTTTTGAAAATTCAGAATAACCATTATATGTAATTGTTAATTTAAAAACACCGGGTTTCAATTTCAGACTAAAAAATCCATCAAAATCTGTTATTGTTGCAAAATCAGTTTTTTCTATATATACAGCCGCTCCTACCAAAGTAAGATTATTTTGAGCATCGGCAACATTTCCCGTAATTTTTTGACTGTAAGACACAATAATTCGTTAATTTTTCAATTAGCAAATTATTGATTTTCAATCAATTACTAATTTGTTACACGTACAAAATCAATTTGCTGAATATTAACGAATTACTTCAAAATATACCGAACTATTGAGACAAATAATTGACAGAAAATAATAACAAAAAGATAATAAGTGTTTTCATTTGCGCATTATTTAGTGTTTTCGGTGCAAAGATATATCTTAAATTACACCCAAATGTAGAATAATGTTTAACAAATTATTAATTATTTGTTAACTAATAGATGTTTACCCGTTTTTTCGGATTTGCAATCATTTTGTCCGAAACCTTTTTAATGATTTGAAAACTATTATTAAATATTACCTTAAATCCGTAAGTCTATACTTATATATCTGAAATTCAGTCAGGTGAAA
>DYKL01000101.1:0-2616 GCA_020722645.1 Acetofilamentum sp.
ATCACTTGATATTACTGCAATAGACCCAAATTTAGTCGGTGAACTTCCGTTATAAATCTTTCGTGCAAATCTTTTGGATAAAATGTAAGGTTTTCAGGCGAAATGTTGAAATAAATAATAGCAACTATTAAAAGTGATGTTGCAAAATATATCCCTTTTTTATTACCAAATGTGAAAAAGGCAAGTGCCGGAAATAAATAAAACCAAAATAAACCTGTTGTTGTTTCACCGATTTTTGATAATAATACTATTTCCATTAAAAACATCAAAAAAACAACAAAAATGGAGGCAAATTCTATGTTTTTTTTTGATTTGAAATATTATAAGATTTGTTGTTGTTAGGCTTAAAAAACTGCCAATAATTAAAGAGTATTCTAATTTTTTGTTAATCAATCCTCCTATAAAAAAATATAACATTGCTGCAATACCAACTAAGCTAAAAAGATCAACAACCATGGCTCTTCTTATTTTACTTTCGTAGAAATGTCCTTCTTGGTTTGCTGTAATGTATTTATTAAAAATGTTTTTTTGCCATTAAATAATTTTTTCAATTATTTTGTAAAGCTACAAAAAAAACACCAATTATTAAAAATTTTTAAAAAACTGTTTAATTTTGCAACAAAAGGAAATTTTTTAGTTCTTTTGTGCAATTGTTTAGAATTATTATTAACAACAAATATTTATCATTAAATTTGTTGGTCATTAGTTTTCGATTAATTATTGAGTTTAGTCTATAAAGTTCATAAAGCTTGCCCTGAAAGGGTCTAAAAGCTTGCATTGTAAGTGTCTATAAAGTTAATGCATTGATTATTAGAAAGTTATGTTAATTTTTAAAAATTTCTTAAACTGTTGATAATCAGCTATTTGTGTTTTTTTGAGCTAAAATGTTTATACTTTTTAGACTGGACTCATTATTTTAAGATTACTAGATTTCTCAAAAAACTCGACAAAGGCGTTAAACAACAATTTAACAATGAAACAATGAAACAATGAAACAATTTACAAATTTACAATAACACGTCAAACTCTACAACTAATATATGGACGAATCACAAAAAATTATAAACGATTTACAGGATAAAAAATACGAAGCCGGATTTGTAACTAATATTGAACAGGATATTTTTCCTCCCGGGCTAAACGAAGATGTTATCCGAAAATTATCCGAAATAAAGGGAGAACCTCAATGGTTTCTGGATTACAGATTAAAAGCATATCAACACTGGTTTAAAATGGAAATGCCTAATTGGGCTTATCTTAATATGCCTGAAATTGATTTTCAGGCAATTAGCTATTATGCTGCTCCAAAAAAACTTCCAAAATTTAACAGTCTTGATGAAGTTGACCCGGAATTGATTGAAACATACAACAAACTGGGAATTCCGCTCGAAGAACAAAAAATTCTCGCCGGTGTTGCCGTTGATGTGGTTTTTGATAGTACATCTGTTCATACAACTTTCAGAAAAACATTGGAAGAAAAGGGAATTATCTTTTGTTCAATATCAGATGCAATAAAAGAATATCCCGAACTTGTTCAAAAGTACATAGGTAGCGTTGTCCCTTATACTGACAATTACATTTCGGCATTGAATACAGCCGTATTTTCTGACGGCTCTTTTGTTTATATTCCAAAAGGTGTAAGATGTCCTGTTGAACTTTCAACTTATTTCAGAATAAATGCCGCAAATACAGGTCAATTTGAAAGAACTTTAATAGTTGCAGATGAAGATAGTTTTGTAAGCTATTTGGAAGGTTGTACTGCTCCTCAAAGAGATGAAAATCAGTTTCACGCTGCAGTTGTTGAACTTGTTGCACTTAAAAACGCTGAAATAAAATATTCAACCGTTCAAAACTGGTACCCGGGTGATTCAGAAGGGAAAGGAGGAATTTATAACTTAGTTGTTAAAAGAGGAATTTGTAAAGGAGACAATTCAAAAATTTTCTGGACACAAGTAGAAACAGGTTCTGCAATTACATGGAAATATCCAAGCACAATTCTTAGAGGAGATAACTCAATCAGTGAGTTTTACTCAGTTGCTGTTACAAATAATTATCAACAGGCTGATACCGGCTCAAAAATGATTCACATCGGCAAAAACACAAAGAGCAGAATTGTTTCAAAAGGCATTTCAATTGGTTATGGTCAAAACAGTTATCGCGGATTGGTTGATATTAAAAAAACTGCTGAAAATGCAAGAAATTATACTCAGTGCGATTCGCTTTTAATAGGTGATAAATGCGGTGCTCATACTTTTCCGTATATTCAGGTTGACAATCAATCTTCAACACTTGAACATGAAGCAACCACAACAAAAATTGCCGAAGACCAGATTTTCTATTGTCAGCAAAGAGGTCTGGATCAAGAAAAAGCAGTAGCACTTATTGTTAATGGATTTGCACGTGAAGTTATGGCTAAATTACCGATGGAATTTGCCGCAGAAGCTAAAAAACTTTTGGAAATAACTCTTGAAGGAAGTGTGGGATAAAAAAATGAATGATAGAATGATTGAATGCTGGAATGATTGAATGATTGAATGATAGAATGATTGAATGATTGAATGATTGAATGATAGAATGATTGAATGCTGGAATAATTCAGTTAATTCAGTTAATTCA
>DYKL01000101.1:2716-10317 GCA_020722645.1 Acetofilamentum sp.
CTCATTCAGTAATTCAGTTAATTCAGTTAATTCACTCATTCAGTAATTCAGTTAATTCAGTTAATTCACTCATTCAGTAATTCAGTTAAGTAATTAAACAAAAATAAATAAAATGTTAAAAATAAAAGATTTACATGCCGAAATAGATGGCAAAGAGATTTTAAAAGGAATAAACCTTGAAGTTAAACCGGGAGAAATTCACGCAATAATGGGTCCAAATGGTTCAGGGAAAAGTACTTTGGCTTCGGTTCTTGCCGGACGTGAAATTTTTAATGTAACGAAAGGTGAAATTATTTTCGAAGGGAAAAATCTGCTTGAACTTAGTCCTGAAGAACGTTCGCGTGAAGGTGTTTTTCTTGCTTTTCAATATCCTGTTGAAATTCCTGGTGTCAGTATTATCAACTTTTTAAAAGCAGCACTTGAAGAACATCGCAAACACAGAGGTCTTGAACCACTTTCTCCTGCTGAATTTTTAAAACTAATGAAAGAAAAAATCCAACTCCTAGAATTTGATACAAAACTGCAAAACAGAGCCGTGAACGAAGGTTTTTCCGGTGGAGAAAAAAAGAAAAATGAAATTCTGCAAATGGCTTTTCTTGAACCTAAATTTGCTGTTTTAGATGAAACTGACTCAGGACTGGATATTGATGCTTTAAAAATTGTTGCAAACGGTGTTAATAAACTTAAAAACAAAAACAATGCTTTTCTGGTTATTACACATTATCAACGTTTGCTGGATTACATTGTTCCTGATGTTGTTCATGTTCTTTATAATGGTAAAATTGTTAAAACCGGTGACAAAACTCTTGCTTATGAACTCGAAGAAAAAGGTTACGACTGGATAAAAAAAGAGAATGATTGAATGATTGAATTAACTGAATGATTGAACTTAGCGAAGCGATCTCACGCAGCGAAGCAAGTAATGATTGAATGATTGAATAAAAAAATAACGTCTTTGCGATGAGGAACGAAGAAGCAAACTAATGAATGATAGAATGATAGAATGATTGAATGATAGAATGAATTGCGATTTAAGTTAGACAAATATATAGGATTCTTTAAACCTTTATAACCTTTAGACCCTATCAGGGCATGCTTTATAACTTTACAAACATTAAGAACTTTATAACTTTACAAACTTTAAGAACTTTATAACTTTACAAACTAAAGTAATGAGTATTATAAAATCAAAATATTTAACAAAGGAAGATTTCATTGAAATATATAAAAACAATGGAAATGCTATTGCAGACGAAAATTCAAAAAAATCTGCTTCAGATTTTATCGAAAAAAACGATATTCCTTCAACCAAAAATGAAAAATGGAGAAAAACAGATTTAACTTCTCTTCTAAACCATAGATTTGAATATGGTGAAAATACTCAAATTGATGAACTTGTTCTTACAATTTTCAATTTGACCGGAAAAGAGGTAAATATTCTTGTTTTTGTCAACGGTTTTTTTCAGGAAAAATTTTCAAGATTTAAAGACAATAAAGAAAATTTCGTTTTAACCAATCTAAAAAACAGCAAAAATGAGAATAAAATTTATTTCGAACGTTTTTTTAACAAAACAGAACCCGAAAAAAACAACTTATTTTCTGCTCTTAATACTTTATATGCTTCTGATGGGGCATTTGTTTTGTTAAAGAAAAATTCTAAAATCGAAAATCCAATACATATTTATCATTTTGTTGACGGTAATAACAAAAAAATTAGCACATTGATGCGAAATTTAATTATTGCCGAAGAAAATTCAAAAGCTCATATTTTATTCAGTTTTCATCCTTTGTCAAGGGATTATATGTTTACAAATGTAGTAAATGAAATTTTCTGTCATTCAGATTCTTATGTTGATTTTAATATTTTTCAAGGAGAGGGAGACGATACTTATCAATTAAATTTAACAAAAGTAAAACAAGAAAAAAACAGCAGTTTTTATTGCAACACATTCACTCTTTGCGGACAAATTGTCAGAAATGACTTAAATATTGACATTGAAGGTGAAAATTGTTTCACGGAATTGAACGGATTATATATGCCTGACAGAGAGCAGCATTTTGATAACACAATATTTGTTAATCATAAAACCGGTCATTCTTCTAGTCGACAGTTTTATCGTGGAATATTAGATAATAACGCTACGGCAGTTTTTTTCGGACAAAGTAAAATTAATAAAGATGCGGTAAAAACAGATGTTCAGCAAAAAAACAACAACATTTTGTTGTCACATCATTCAAAAGTACATTCAAAACCTCAGCTTATAATTCATAACGATGATGTAAAAGCTTCACATGGTTCAACAGTTGGTCAACTTGACCAAGAAGCAATGTATTATATGCGAACCAGAGGAATTGGTGAAAAACAGGCTAAAATATTGATGATTAGTGCATTTGCAGAAGAAATAATTGATAAAGTTCAAATTGAAAAACTTAAATATTACTACAAATTTTTAGTCGAAAAACGTCTTTTAGGTGACAAAGTTTCAATGCAGTGTACAAAACTTGGAGAATGCAGAAATTGTTAGTTTATTAGAAGATTTGTTATTTTTGTAAAAAATAAAGTTTATGACTGATATTGAAAAAATAAAAGAAATTGAAAAAGATTATCCTTACAAGGGTTTTTATATTCTTGATGACAATAATAATATTACAAGTTTATTTTGGGATTTTTCATTTGATAAAATTCAAATTAATGAATTCAAATTAAATAAAATTGAAAATTTTATAGGGCTAAATGGAAAAATCAATGATTATATTTTTTTATCAAAAACACTCACAATAAAAAACATCACAATAGCAAAATCATACAATAAAGAATTAAATATTACTTGGGATGAAATTTCACATTTTTTAACTAATTTCAATAAATTATCATCAATAAACATTGTTCCTAATAAATTTGAAACTATTCCGAGTTTAAATTTTTTTAAAGAAATAGCAAGACTTAATTTAAACTATAATAATAGAGGTACTGCTGCATTACATAATGAATTTATCATTTTTATTAATAAAAATATAAATGTAAAACATATTTTTAATATAGTAAAAAGCATGTTCAATTCCGGTTGTAATTGTTATTCTGATTTTTTCTATACATCAAAAATTGGAATTAATGATACCAACTTATATTTAAATACATATAATTTATTTGAAAAAAAATCAAATACAAATATAACAAATCAAGAATTTTCAAAAAAATGTATTGATGAATTAAACAAAATTAATCCTAAAGAAATTTCTATACAAAAAAATTATACAAATCTGTCTTCCTGTCTTACAAAATTTTATATTCACAATTTTAATGAAATTAAAAAATTATATATAAACGGGATTCCTAAAAATACTCAATGGATTTTTATTACCGGAGAAAACGGTTATGGAAAAACATCTATTTTACAAGCTATTGCAATAGGAATTTTTGGTAAAAATGAAGACGAAGGATTATTATTAGATAAAAAAAGTGAAATAAGAGGATTTGTTATTATTTCAAGAGATGAAGAAAAAACTGATTCCTATAAATTTTTTAATACCTTTGAAAACAGATACGAAGAATTAAATAAGGAATTTACTGGTAAAATTGAAAATTTTGCATTTTATGGACCATCAAGATTAAAAATCAGTTCAGACAGAAAATCACAAACTTACAGCTTATTTCATAATGATGGTACTTTGTTGGACATTGAAGCTAAATTCAGAGAATGGTATAATACGGAGTTTTTACACCTTGTCTATGAGAAAGTTAAAAAAGTGTTTCTAAAATTATTAGCACCTTATATAGACGATATTAAAGTAGAAATTGACATAGAAAAATCAACAAAAACAGTTAAATATCACGAAAAAGATAGTAGCGAATACATTTGGCTTACTTATGATGAGCTGGCATCAGGTTATAAATCAATAATCGCAACTTTTGGAGATATGATTATCAGGCTGACAGAGGGAAATAAAAGTTCTGAAATTGAAGATTTATCTGGTATTGTTATTATTGATGAATTCGACATTCATTTACATCCTAAATGGCAAAAAGAATTAGTCGAAAAATTAACAAAAGTTTTTCCCAACGTTCAATTTATTGTTTCTACTCACAGTCCAATTCCAATTCTTGGAGCACCTGAAAATTCAATTATAATAAATGTTGACAGAGATAAAGAAAATGGCATTACTGCAAAAATTTTGGACGTAGATTTCAAAAATTTAACTCCAAATTCAATTCTTACATCTCCAATTTTTGATTTTCGTTCAATAATTCCTGAAAGCAATAAAAATTTAAAAGATTTACAAACTAATGATGATTACGATGAAATTTTATTTCAAAAAAAGGAGAAACAGAAATTGGTTGATTTTGTTGCAGAAGACAATGTAGATTATAATGCTGATAAACATTGACGTTGATTATGAGAAAAGTAGAAAAGAATTATATTAAAGCTCCAAAAATTCTTAAGTCTGAACGTTCCGAAAATCACTTAAATAAAATTATTGAGAGTAATGGGAACGTTAAAGCTAAAACTGATATTTATAGGGACAAAGATGTTCTTTCTGAACTTGATAAAATATACTTCAAAAAATGCGGATATTGCGAAAAAATTACAAATAATTATGAAATAGAACATTATAGACCAAAAGACAAGGATTTTTATCCATATCTTTCTTACGAGTGGAGTAATTTGTTTCCTGTTTGTCACAGTTGTAACAAAGCAAAATCTAATAAATTTCCGGTTAAAGAAAGAAATTTTGACATAAATATAAGAGATATAAATCAATTAAATAAAATTGAAGAACCTGTAGTGTTAAATCCTGAGATAGATGACCCAGAAAAACACTTTGATTTTAATATTTTTACAGGGGAAATAATTGCCAAAACTAAAAGAGCAACAGAAACAATTAAAATTTGTGATTTAAACAGTGATGATTTAATATACTTTAGGAAAAAAGCAGTTGATAAAATTTTTGAAATAATTGATTTAATTAATGTTGCTTCAGACGAAATTCAAGAAATTGTTTATAAGAAAATTACAAAAATTGTCATAAACAATAAAGATGTGAAATCTGAATTTTCAATGTTATGGAATTCTTTCTGTTTGAAATTTGAAGATGATGTTTTACCTTTGTTTTTAAAAGAAAAAAAAGAACTTATGTTGAAATTTTTTAAAAAAAAATTATCATAAAATATGTTTGATTTAAACAAAATAAGAAACGATTTTCCGATTTTGAAAGAAAAAATTTACGGAAAAAATCTTGTTTACCTTGACAATGCCGCCACAACTCATAAACCGCAAGTTGTGATTGATGCTATAGTTGAGGCTTACACAAAATTTAATTCAAATATTCATCGTGGAAATCACTTTTTAAGCGAAATTTGTACTCAAAAATACGAACAAGCTCGGCAGATTGTTCAAAAATACATAAATGCCGTTTCTTCAAAGGAGATAATTTTTACAAAAGGTGCTACAGAATCAATCAACCTTGTAGCAAATTCTTTTGCTTCGTTTTTGAACAAAGATGATGAAGTCATAGTTTCTGCAATGGAACATCACGCAAATCTTGTTCCTTGGCATATTTTAAGCAATAACAAAGGTATTAAACTCAAAATTATTCCGATGAATTCGAATTTTGAGCTTGATTTAACTCAATTTGAAAATTTATTTACAGCAAAAACGAAACTTGTTTCGGTTGTGCATATTTCAAACACGCTTGGAACAATAAATCCTATCGAAAAGATTATAAAAACAGCACATTCAAAAGCTGTTCCTGTTCTAATTGATGCAGCTCAATCTATTCAACATAAAAAAATTGATGTTCAAAAACTTAATTGCGATTTTCTGGCTTTTTCGGGTCATAAAATATATGCCGAAACCGGAATAGGTGTGTTATACGGCAAACAATCAATGCTTGAAAAAATGTCCCCGTATCAAGGTGGCGGAGATATGATTAAAGATGTCAGCTATAATAGCACTGAATATGCCGATTTGCCATTCAAATTCGAAGCCGGAACCTCTAATTATGTTGGTGCATACAGCTTGGGTAAAGCCATTGAATATGTCGAAAACATTGGCATTGAAAATATTGAACTTTACGAAAAGGAATTATTTGAATATGCCTTTGATAAACTCAGTAAAATTGAGGGTATTGATATTTATGCGGCTTCTAAAGAAAATAGAATCAGTTCGTTATCTTTTAATGTAAAAGGTGTTCATCATCTCGATATTGGTACTATGCTTGATAAATTCGGAATTGCTATCAGAACCGGAACTCACTGCACTCAACCGCTTGTTAACAGCTTTGGACAAACAGGTACAGTCAGAGCAAGTTTTGCTTTTTACAACACTTTTGAGGAAATCGACTTCTTTATTGAATCGCTCAAAAAAGTTATTGAAATGTTTAAATAATAAGTTTTTATTATGAATACAATTGAAGAAATACAAAATCAGATAATCGAAGAATTTTCGATGTTCGACGACTGGATGAATAAATACGAATATCTTATTGATCTCGGAAAAAATTTGGAACCTTTAAAAGATGGTTTAAAAAAAGATGATTTTTTGATAAAAGGCTGTCAGTCAAGGGTTTGGCTTGTTCCGAAATTTGAAAACGGCAGACTTTTTTTATCGGCTGATAGTGATGCTATTATTACAAAAGGACTTGCAAGTCTTATCATAAGGATTTTTGATGACAAGACCCCGGAAGAAATTATGAATGCTGATGTTTTTTTTGTTGAACAGATTGGTTTATCTCAAAACCTTTCACCAACAAGAGCCAACGGTCTGGCATCTATGATTCAAAGCATTAAGCATTATGCCGAAGCTTTCAAAACAAAAAACTAAAACATTCTACAACTTTAAGACCCATACAGGGCAGGCTTTAAGACCCTTACAGGGCAGGCTTTACAAACTTTATGAACTAATACAGATGAACAAAGATTATTTTAAATTAGAATCACAGATAATTAAAGCATTAAAAGAAATTTTCGACCCCGAAATACCCGTTAATGTTTACGATTTAGGTCTTATATACAAAATTGACATTGACGAAGAAAACAATGTTGAAATAACTATGACTTTAACCGCTCCTAACTGTCCGATTGCAGACAATATAATTTTTGATGTCAGGGAACGTATCGCCTCGTTAGATGATGTTACTGACGCAAAAGTAAATTTGGTTTTCGACCCGCCCTGGAATATGGATATGATGAGCGAAGAAGCTAAATTGGAATTGGGGTATTTATAGTTTTGGTTCTACCGCAAACTGTGTGAAAACATGTCAAGTTGTCCGTTAAAGAAAAGTATTGCTATTCTAAAATTATCGAAGTTTCTATACCCATGTGCAACAGATTGCAATTTTTGAATCTTTGCATTAATTTGTTCGGCTTTTCCATTTGAAATTCTATTATCAACTGTATTTATAATACCGTCTAAATGAGATTTTAATGTTCTTGCAGCTTTCTTCATTGCCGGCAGATTTGAGTGTATGACACTATTGTACCATCTGTTAACCCGCATTATTCATAAATAATGCGGGCGATTATGTACAACTAACAAATTTGTTTGTTTTTCAAACGGAACTTACTTACAACTTTTCAGGTTTTACAGGCGATAGCTAAGAAA
>DYKL01000584.1 GCA_020722645.1 Acetofilamentum sp.
GGATTCACTAAAAGTAAAAACAGCAAAAAATTTAGGGATTGTGTACGGAGCAAATGCAATAACAGCAATAGAGCAAAATTTGTTTAAAAACCAAAATTAGAATGAAACTCCTGAAATTTTTAAAAATAAATAAACAACAGGAAGAGGAAAAAACATCAAAAAAAATAATCAGAAACACTGCGTGGGTTTACGCAGGTTTCATCTTTAACACTTTAATCGGAATTGCACTGCTCCCGTTCATAATCAGCCATCTTGGAAAGGATGCTTACGGTGTTTTTGCAATTGTCGGTGTTGTTATTGGATATACAAGTTTACTTGACTTTGGAATCGGAATAACACTTGTTAAATTTATATCCGAATACAATGTTAAAAAGGACTATGAAAAAATAAATAAAATAATAAGCACTGCGTTTATTTTATATTTTATCCTTGCATTTATTGGATGTGCAGTAATCTTATTATTTACAGATTATTTTGTAACCTCATTATTCAATATCCCGGAAAATTTAATGGATGTTACAAGAATGGTTTTTGCTGTAACTGCTGTAACATTTATGTTCAATTTTATTTTCGGGGTCTTTGGTAATGTCATCACCGGATTACAGAGATTTGACATTTCAACAAAAATACAAATTATTATGAAGGCAGTCAGTGCAATTGCAATTGTTTTGGTTTTGTATTTGGGTTACGGATTACTTGAGTTTGTAATTGTTTCAGCATTATTAGGAGTTACAGGAATTATAATTAATATTATCATTGCAAAGCGACTGATGCCGGAGATAAGTTTAATCCCAAGATATTTTGATTTTCATTATGTTAGAGTTATTACGAGTTTTAGTTTCGCGATATTTATTGTAAGCATTAGTACTGTTACTACTCTTAACATTGATAAATTGCTTATTGGAATTTTTCTACCTATTGAGGAAGTTACCATTTATGCAGTTGGAGCAACACTTGCTCTTGTTATATGGGAGATACCCTCTAAAATAATTCAGATATTTATACCTACCTCTTCAGAATTTGAAGCGAAAAAGGATAAAGAAAGTATTAAAAAACTTATATTAAATGGAATGAAATTTGAAATTTTAATTTCCATTATTTTTGTTATATTCTGTATAATTTTTTCAAAAGAAATTTTTCTTTATTGGATGGGTCCAGAGTTTGAAAAAAGCGCAATTATATTTAACATACTAATGCTTGGTTTTTTTGCAAACAATATGGCACAACCAGTAGGTTCTGTTTCTATGGGTACGGGTAAGACCCACCTTATAGTGCCGTATAGCGTTATATCTATAATTTTAAATGTGCCAATAAGCATATTTTTTATACAAAAATGGGGAGTAATCGGAGCAGCATTAGGTACCTCTGTTGTCATGATTTTTGTATGGTTATTATTCACAATCCACTCTTGTAAATTGTTTAACATTAAAGCACACGAGATTCTTAAGGAATTTAGTAAAATAATTCTGATTGTTGTCTTTTTATCCCTCTTGCTTTATTTACTTCATAACAGTTTCCCACCAGGCACATTATATGAATTAATGT
>DYKL01000102.1 GCA_020722645.1 Acetofilamentum sp.
TTTCTTAGCTATCGCCTGTAAAACCTGAAAAGTTGTAAGTAAGTTCCGTTATAATTCAATTATTTGTTCATCAGAGAGTTAAAGGATAACAATTATTTGTAAAAATCATACAATTTCTTAGCAATTGAAACATTATTGTAAAAATTCGCAATAAATATTCTTGCCTGCTTTCCAATATTTTCTGCATTTTCTGTATTTTTTAAAACATCTGAAATTTTGCTGATAAAATCATCTTTGTTATCAGCAATTAAAATATTCTGATTATCAACTACATTTATACCTTCGACACCTATTGACGTGGATATTACAGGTTTTGCCATTGCCATTGCTTCAATGATTTTGATTCTCATACCGCTTCCTGAAAGCAAAGGAACAACCATCAAAAACTTTGAATTTACAAATTCCATTGCATTTTCAACTTCACCCAGGAAAATAATATTTTTTCTGTTCAGATAATTTTCAAACCATTTGGGAGCATTTCTACCGGCGATGTAAAATTTTATTTCAGGATTTTGTTTTTGAAGAATCTGCCAGCAATTGTCAATAAACCAGATTAAACCTTCCTGATTCGGGCTCCAGTCTAAGGCTCCAATATGAAAAATAGAATTTTTATCAGTCAGATTATCATCATATCTGTAGTTTTCGATATTTATACCGGTTGGTATCGTAATTGAGGGTTTAATATTTCCCATTTCAGACAGCTTTTTTTCATCACGTTCAGTTATAGGGACAATCAAATCATACGAATTAATAAAAGACTCTTCAAACTTTTTGAGACGTATAAATAAAATTTTAATGTAATAATTTTTTATAACATTTTTAGTTTGAGCCAAAGTCCGTCGCCAAATTTCGTGTTCGATATTATGAGCCCTATAAGATATTTTTGCAGATGAATTTTTTCTTATAATTTCAATATAAGGCAATACATATAAGCCTTCGAGCTGGACTACATCATAATTTTTTGAATTTAAAATTTCAATAATTTTATCAGCAAAATCTTTGTTAATAAATCTTTCGGCATTATAAGGAAGTTTTGAAAACAGCAAATTTTGTATTAATTTCAGAACAGACAAGTCAGTATTAAGATAAAAATCGTAAAATTTTATTTTTTGAGTAATTTCAGCCGGAATTTTCTTTATATCAAAAAAATGTTTAGAAGTATTAATCGCTAAAATATCGACTGATTTTGCAAAATCTGCAAGATTCAGAGCAAGCGTAAAAGTAGCAATTGAGCCACCGTCTTTTGGAGGGTAAGGTAATTTATTGGAGATTATCAGAATGTTCATTCTTTAAAATTTTGGTTTGAAAAAAATCTGAATTATTTGCAGCATACCATGAATTTATATTTAAACACAACTTAAAATTAGTCGTTCCGACAGGTAGGGTGTCAATTTTAAAACTACCTTCGCAAATGATTGATTGATTACTTTTCAAAGTATCAGGCAGATTTGATTTTATTGTTATTTGAGAATGATAATCTTTGAAAAAAAAGACAATATTCAAAGTCAAATCCTTATTATTTAAGCTATATATGTCAAAATCATAAGGATTAAAAAGTGATATTTTTATATAATTTTCTTCACCGATTTCAAAAACGTCATAATCGCTTAGCACATCAATTTTAATTTTTTCAACAGGCATATACTGTTCAACAACAGAATACTGAAAAACAGAAGAATCAGAAGAATAAAAATGTTCAAAATCATTATTAACGTAATTATAAACTATGACAACATTCTTTTTGTACAAATATTTTTCGTAATCCCAAATTGAAAACTGATTTTGACGTTGGTGAGCTGAATTAGAAGAAATAGCATAACTATCAGTATAAAAATTATATAATGAAGCAGCTTGAAAAGAATTCATAAAAACAACAGGTTTATTTTCGATAAATTCCGAAAATTCTTTATAAGCTATATATTTACCGGAAAAATGTCTATGCAAAATACTAAAAGGTATTACTGTCCTTAAAACAAAAAATATTAATACAGAAAAAATCAGAGAAAATTTGAATAATGGTTTTAAACTATTAAAATTATTTAAAAAAATCGATTTATAAGAAATAATTATCAGAGGAATTGCAGAAACAGCTATCCAATGAGGTTCGGTTCTTCCTTTGTAAGCTGAAATAAAGAAAAAAGCAATTATTCCCCAAAAAATTGAGTATAAATACTTCTCATTTTTATCATAAATTTTATTTTTGATTATAAAAATCAAAAATAAAGGATTTAAAATTATAAATGTATTCAAAATAAAATTCACAAAGTTCATTATTGAAAATCCGGTATTTCTTCCGCTTAAATGATACTGAAAAGTTGGGAAGTCATTATTAAACTGCCAAAAAATGTGTGGCAAAAGCATTAAAATTGCAATAATTCCGGCAATCCAAATTTTCCATTTTAAAACAACCTTGATATTAAAAATTAATGAAATAAATATCAAAATCAGACCGTGATACTTTGAATAAACCAGAAATCCAGCAATAATACCAATAATTAAAGACGTTTTAATTGAATTATCTGTTAAAAATTTTTTAAAAAAGAATAAATACAAAGTAGAAAAAAACAACAATAAATAATCAGGAGTAGCAATAAATCCATATAAATTAAATACAGGAACCGATAAAAAAAACATAAAATAAACAAATGGGAAATTTTTTGAATCTGATTTGCTTTCAATGAAAAGTTTCCAAATCAAAATAAAATTAAAAGTTGAAATAACAACGGTGAATAATCTAACACCCAATTCGTTTTTAAAAAACAAATAACCCAATCGTATAAAAACAGCCACCAAAGGAGGATGGTCATAGTAGCCCCATGCTAATTTTTGTGAGTACATCCAATAGTACGCCTCATCAGCAATCAATTCGGAAAAAAAAGCCTGTAAAAAATTAATAACAAAAAAAATTAAAGCATATAAAAAAATGCTGTTTCTTTTAAGTAATATCATTTTTTTTCTTCAACTTAGTTTTAATAGCTCTAAATTGTCTTCTTGTAAGGAAGTTCGGAGTATATTTTGCAAAAAATTTATCAAAAATATCTTTGTAGTAATCCCAGTTAAGAACAACAGAATCGGTAGCTGCTTTGTAAAACAAGAATATTTCTAAGGGAACGAAAATAAAAGTCGGCAGCCATATTCCGGCAAAAGCAGAAAAAGTACCGTCGTGTGCAAATTTTTCGCCGAAAGCCATAATAAAATAAAAACTTATGAAAAGCAACACTGAAATAATAGTTGGCAGTCCAAAGCCACCTTTACGTATAATAGAGCCTAACGGAGCACCAATAAAAAAGAAAATAAAACAAGCAATAGCAAATACATACTTCTTGTGCATTGCTATTCTATGATCAACAAGCCATTGACGTCTTGAATCAAACTCAGCAGTAAAAACCATCAAACGATTAAATAAATTTTCGGCATTCGTTTTTGCTATTTTCATCAGTTCTTTCTGATAATGCAATGTTTGATTGTTAAAGGCGCTGTCGATATTGTAATTAGAAGTTAAATAATGCCCTGAAATTTTATCTAAATGTTCAACTAATTCTTTAAAATTTGAAGTATCGGAATGAGTTCGCAGCTTAATTTGGTTTTTTAAAACGTCATTTCCGTATATCACCCGATAATAATAGTCAATTTTTTCGTCGTATTTCAGCTGAAGCGAATCAATTTTTTCAATCAACTGCTCAACATTAAGCATATTGTAATTCTGACTGTACAACGACATATCATTTTCTTTGAATTCAAATCCTTTTAAAGGCAAAATAACTTTTTGTTTTGTAAATTCATCTTTATGGTATGGGTATTTTTTATCGTCCTGTTTTTCTTCTTTCAATTCTTCGTACTGTGCACCACTGTATAGTTCAATTATAAGGTATTGCATATTTTCGGTAAGAGTAACCATTCCTGAATCTGCCACAATAACAAACTGATTTCCCTGATAATTCTGATGGTCATAAATCATAAAATCGTACATCATCTGGTTTGTTTTGCTTTTCCGTCCTACTCTTATGACATAACCATCAACTTCACTGTTAAAGATACCTTCCTGAATTTTAAGAGTTGGATGTTGTTGCCTGATGCTTGAAACAAGGCTGTATGTTTTTAGAGTAGCATAGGGGAAAACATTGTTGGCAAACAAAAAAGAAACAATTGATAAGATAATAGCAACAATAAAAACCGGTCTCATAACTTTAAAAAGAGATATTCCCGATGATTTGCAGGCAGTAAGCTCATAATTTTCGCCCATATTTCCGAATGTTATAATCGAAGCCAGCATAATAGCAATCGGCATCGAAAGAGTAACATTCATAAGCGATAAATAATAAATAAGTTCTGACATCAAGCCCAGTGTCAGACCTTTCCCTATCAAATCATCTGCATAAAGCCATATAAACTGGAGAATAAAAACAAATATCGTTACAAAAAGCGATGGTATGAACAATAAAAAAAACGATTTTAAAACAAGACCGTGTATTTTTTTTATTATAACCATTTCAAGTTAATCGAAAAGTTTAAAGTTTGCCAATTTTTCAATTTTAAAAATTCATTTTATCTTTTTCTGAATTTTTTTGATGGTTGCTGAGTTGGTTGATGAGTTTTTATTCTGTTTTTAATTTCGTAACTCTGAGGTAATTTAAAATCAGTAGGTATTGATAACTGATAATTGGAAATTGCCTTGAAATCTTCAAAAATGACATCATCACTTACAACATCTTTTGTCCAGTTAATATAAATACGTTTCATCTGAACAAGAATCATAAGAACAAACTCTTGTTGAAGTTCTTTATCCTCAATTTCAACTGCTTTTTTGATAAGATCAGCTATAATTCTGCCATACTGTTTTTTATTCAGTCTTGTCTTGATAAGAGGAACCAGCTCAGGTTTGGATTTTATAACATCTTCAGGAACTATTTCATAAGGATAATCAACATCAAGTTGAAAATTTGACATAATAGCAAGATGATTCCAAAGAACTCTTTTGTAATCGTCAATTTGTTTTACTCGCGGATTCAAAATTTCCATTGCCTGAACAATTTGATTTGAGGCGTTGTTTCTTTTTTCGCGGTCTGTCAATGTCAATGCGTAATCTACTAATTTTTGGATATTTCTGCCGTATTGCGTTAGTTTAATATCACGACGATTGGTATTATATTCCATTCCGTCTTCAATAAATACTTTTGGATTTTTTACTTCTTCCATATTTTAAGTTTGTTAAGTTATTAGAAATTGTTTCATTGTTTCATTGTTTCATTGTTTCATTGGCTAATTGGCTAATTGGCACATTGGCTAATTATCACATTGGTTAATTTAATCAATTACAGTTAATTTTGCAAATTTTAAAAGTAAATTTTTCTGACCTTCTTTTTCAAAATCCACAATTGCTTTTGTATCCGGATAATCGCCTTCTAACTGAATAATTTTCCCTTTCCCAAATTTTACGTGGTTCACAATCATGCCAATTGAAAGTCCTGTTTGTTCATCGGTTTGTTTAACTTTTTTGTCAATTTTTAAAAATTTATCAATTGATTTAAGTTTTTTTGGTTTTGAAACATCAATTAAAGGCTCTTTTGGGAATGAACTCTGACTTTTGAGTGCAAATTTACTATATTCTTTATTATTATCAAAAATTTGTTCCGAATTTTCTTCAATAGTTTCATTAAATAAATATCTGTTATCTATTTCTTTGATAAAACGACTCTTTGAAGCTTGCTGATATTGCCCCCATTTCATACGTCTTTTAGCGTGTGTAATAAATAAATATTTTTCGCTACGTGTAATTGCTACATAAAAAAGCCTTCTTTCCTCTTCAATTTCTGCCGGAATGTTTACCGAACGAAATCCGGGAAAAGTACCTTCTTCTACTCCTACTGCAAAAACTACTTTAAATTCAAGTCCTTTGGCTGCGTGAATTGTCATTAGCGAAACCCTGTCTGTATCTTTTTTATCATTATCCTGATCTGTTGCAAGAGCAATTTCTTCTAAAAAATTTTCAATATTGGCATTCTCTTCTTGTCTTGATGACCATTCCTGAACATAATTGACAAATTCCTGCACATTATCATACTTATTAACACCTTCCGGACTTTTATCTTCCGACATTGTAGCTTTAATGTCGGTTTTTTCCAATAGAGTATTTACAAGTTCAACAGCATCAGATTCTTTTGACTTTAATGTAAGGTCATTGATTAATTTTTGAAATTGTTTAATTAGCAATATTGCCCTTGTATTGAGTATTTTATTAAGTTTTTCAATTTGACAAATCACGTCCCACATACAGACATTGTTTGAATTTGCAACTTCTTCAATTTTATCAACGGTAGTGGTGCCAATTCCTCTTTTTGGATAATTTATAATTCTTTTAATAGCCAAATCATCATTTTTGTTTATTAGAAGACGCAAATAAGCCACTATGTCTTTAATCTCTGCTCGTTGATAGAACGAAATCGAACCGAAAATTTTATAGGGAATTCCGTTTCTTCTAAAAGTGTCTTCAAATGCCCTCGATTGAACGTTTGTGCGGTAAAGAATTGCAAAATCATTGAATTTAAAATTTTCGGCAGTAGAGATTTTTTTTATGGCTTTTGCAACATAAAGAGCCTCAAGTTTGTCATCTTCAAATTCTTTTACAAGGATTTTTTCACCTTCTTCATTTTCGGTAAAAACAACTTTAGGGATTCTGTTCCGGTTTTTTTCAATCAGGCTGTTTGCAGCATTTACAATATGTTTTGTCGAACGATAATTTTGTTCTAATTTGAATAATTCGTAATCTTTAAAATCGTTTTTAAAATTCAATATATTTTCGATTTTTGCACCTCTGAAAGAATAAATGCTTTGAGAGTCGTCTCCAACAACACAAATTTTATGATGAACAGAAGATAATTTTTTGATAATCAGATATTGTGAGTAATTAGTATCCTGATATTCATCAACAAGTACGAATCTGAATTTATCCTGATATTTTTTTAATATTTCGGCATTGTCTCTGAATAAAATATTTGTATAAAGTAAAAGGTCATCAAAATCCATAACAGCCGAACGTTTGCAACGCACAAAATACAAATTGTAAATTCTTGCAATGTCAGGTCTTTTTGCTGCCAAATCTTGTTTCTGTATTTCAATATCAGTCTCGTAAACAGACGGAATAACCAGATTATTTTTAGCCATAGAAATTCGCTTGTAAACATCACCGACAGGATATTGATTGGGGTCTAATTTCAATTCTTTGATTATTTCTGTAACCAATTTTTTCGAGTCATCTGTGTCAGAGATAGTAAAAGTAGAAGGAAACCCTATTGCAGCAGACTCTATTCTGAGAATTCTGGCAAAAATTGAGTGAAAAGTACCCATCCAAAGGCTATTGACGGCGGCTTCGTCTGTCAAAGTAACCATTCTTTCTTTCATTTCTCTTGCCGCTTTATTTGTAAAAGTTAAAGCAAGTATGGACCAAGGTTCTATTCCTTGTTTGATTAAATGGACAATTTTGTATGTTAAAACTCTTGTTTTACCTGATCCTGCACCGGCAATAATCAAAGAAGGACCATCAATATATTTTACTGCATTACGCTGATTTTCATTTAATTCTTCCAAATATTTTTGCATAGTCTGAAATAATTTTTTTTCGGATTTCTATCACTTGAAATTTTTTCTTTTAATTTAAAAACATAATTTTTTATGACAGGTTTTTTGTTATTTATAAAAGAAACGCCGACAAATACTATTATAATTGAAATAATTTGAATTAAAGTAAGAGTTTCGCCGTCCAAAATACCCCAAAAAATTGCAAATACAGGAATTATGTATGTGCTTGAAGCGGCAAATATCGGTGTTGAATATTTAATAAGCCAGTTAAATAAAATAACTGCAATAAAAGAACTAAAAAAGGCAAGAATAGCAAGCGATATAGTGCTTTTCCAAAAATCTGGATGTAAATAAGCTTCTTTTATGTCGGTAGAAAAAAAGACAGACAAAGCGAATGGTCCTATAAACATAAAGCTTAAAGCCGACATTGATAAACCGTCTAATTCCTTTAATTTGAATTTCAGAATATTCGTATTTATTCCGTAAAAAAGAGTTGCAACAAGAATAATAACAGCGCCGATATTCCACCCTGATAACAAATTAGCAGGATTAGCAGAAATTAACCCCAATGTACCAACAAATCCGATTACTAAACCAATGATATTCAGCCAAGTGGCTTTCGATTTGAAAAATAAAATACCGATAAGAAGCACGAAAATTGGTGTTATACTGTTGAGCATTGATGCAATACTACTCGAAACCCTTGTTTCGCCAAAAGCGAACATAAAAGCAGGAAAAAAATTGCCAATTAATCCTATTATTATAAGAAATTTTGCATTTTTTTTATCTAATTTTTTAATTCTGCTGATTGCAATCGGTAAAAAATAAATAAAAGCAAAACTAATTCTTAATGCTCCGGACTGAATAGGGGTATAAGCCAATAAACTCTTTTTTATGAGTATAAATGACGTTCCCCAAATAAAAGACATCGCAAGAAGGAAAATCCATTGATTTATTTTTTTATTCAAATCCATTTAAAAAAAGAGTTACAAAGTTATCAAGCTATATTAGATAGCCGTCAAATTTATTATGTAGCTAATTCGGATTTGCAATCCGAATTCATTAATTAGTTTATTTATAGTACTTTCGGATTGCAAATCATTATTGTCCGAAACCTTGTATAAAAAATTTGTCGCTAGCCTACTCATACGCTTTGCGTCATTACGAGGCTTTGCTTCGTTCCTCGCAATGACGTTTTGCGAAGTAATCTTAAACCCGAACCGGTTTTAACGAGTCAGCTACTTCGTGCCTCGTAGTGACGATTTGCTTCTTGCTTTTGCTTCGTACCTCGCAATGACGTGTGCCTCGCAATAACGTTTGCCTCGCAGAGACGAAAAGTCTGGAAAATAATGTAAGCAGCAAAACTTGTAGTTATTGTGGCTTTTAATACATAGTTTTAATCGAAATCAACTTTTTTTAACTATTTAAAATACAATTATAAAACGTAATGTGTTTAAATATAACGTTTTATGTTTCGGACAATAATGATTGCAAATCCAAAAAAACGAATATGTTGATTTAAAATTATAAAAACAGTTTAGTACAATTCAAGAGGCATAAATCTTGCTACTTGTTACTTATATAAAAAAATAATTTTTCATTGTAATTATTCGACTATTTTTGTCATAAATTTTGCAAATGTAAAAACTTTATTTTATGTCGAAAAAGAAAATATTTTCTATGGAGCATATTTGGTTTTTTTTAACAATCGTAACCTTAGTGCTTTTTATGATAAACACATTTAAAACCGATTTTTCTGATAATTACATACTTTTAATTTTATCTGCACTGAGTTTTCTGATGTACATTTGGAGAAGAACAATCAGAAGAAATGAAGAATAAATTAAGTTTGTAGAGACTTTGCGTGCAACTTCTGTACATTCATGACAGGCACCTGCCAGAGGCAAAGGGGTTTAGAATTATTTGTTTTAGAAAAAATTGATAAAATGACACAAATTTCATAAAAAATTTAACAAAACACGATTATTTAAGCACCAATTTTTTAAAAGCTAAAAATATTATGCGTTTGCAAGTTTCTTGATAATATTTATTGCATTAACATCTTCTTTTCCGCTTATAATGTTTTCAAACTGAGTTTGTTCTTCTTCATTCATATCTGACATAAAATTTATGTCTTCAATATTAATTTTTTTCTCTCCCATATTCCAGGCAGGAAAATCACGTGTTTTTATAGGTTTATATGAAATTAATATTATACCTTAAATCCGCAAGTCTTTTCGTAAGTGGTTGCAGGTGAAAACACCTGCAACATGCAGTTTGCACCAGTCAGGTGTTTTCACCTGACTGAATTTCAGATATATAAGTATAGACATACGGATTTAAGGTTATATTTGAATGACGTTCGTCTTTTCTTATAGTATCATACAAAGCATTAACTTCATCTTTTTCGCCTTCAATACATTGTATAAAAGTATCTTTTGTAAACAGTAACAATCCGGTAATATCTTTCTTTTTGTTTTTTTCTTACGATTTATCAAGTATTTTATAAATTTCTTCTTCCGAACAGTTACGTTTGCTCACATAAATTATCTGATATAGCATAGATTCAAATTTTTTCTGCAAAAATAAAAAAATTAGTTGTAAAAAAATCATTTTAATCATTATATTTGCATTTTAACTTAAAAAAAATATTATGAAACCCCCATGAGAACCTTAAAGTTCTCACACCAATAGAATGAAAATA
>DYKL01000103.1:0-81 GCA_020722645.1 Acetofilamentum sp.
AATGTGATAATGTGATAATGTGTTAATTTGATAATGTGATAATGTGATAATGTGTTAATTTGATAATTGACTAATTTGCTT